>NZ_JBSHAP010000032.1:0-70407 GCF_053611565.1 Kitasatospora sp. NPDC054795 | reverse complement strand
CGCTCCCCCGCGCCCGGGGGGGGGGCCCCCGCCCGCCGGCCCCCCCCCCCCCCCGGCCGTGTCACGTACGCCGGTTCTCCTGCGCCGAGCTCCGGTGTACGCCCTCCCGACGGGAGGGAGAGCGGTCAGTCGTACCCGCGCGTGCGGAGGGGATGCCTACCCTCCTCAGCGCGAGTCGCTGCCCGCCGACTCGATGGCGGCGCGGCCGGCCTCCAGGCGCGCCACCGGGATCCGGAAGGGGGAGCAGGAGACGTAGTCCAGCCCCACCTCGTGGAAGAAGTGGACCGAGTCCGGGTCGCCGCCGTGCTCGCCGCAGACGCCGAGCTTGAGGTCGGGGCGGGTGGCCCGGCCGGCCTCGACGGCGTGCTTGACCAGCGAGCCGACGCCGTCGCGGTCGATGGTCTCGAACGGGGAGACCCCGAAGATGCCCTTCTCCAGGTAGGCGGTGAAGAACGAGGCCTCCACGTCGTCCCGGGAGAAGCCCCAGACCGTCTGGGTCAGGTCGTTGGTGCCGAAGGAGAAGAACTCGGCGGCCTCGGCGATCTGCCCGGCGGTCACCGCGGCGCGCGGCAGCTCGATCATGGTGCCGAGCTTGATGTCCAGCTGGACGCCGGTGGACCGGGCGACCTCGGCGAGCACCCGCTCGCACTCGTCGCGGACCAGCTCCAGCTCCTGGACGGTGCCGACCAGCGGGATCATCACCTCGGGACGCGGGTCCGCCCCGGCCAGCTTGCGCTCGGCGGCGGCCTCGGCGATGGCCCGGACCTGCATGCCGAACAGGCCGGGGATGACCAGGCCGAGGCGCACACCGCGCAGGCCGAGCATCGGGTTCTGCTCGTGCAGCTTGTGCACCGCCTGGAGCAGGCGCAGGTCGTTCTCGTTCGGGTCCTTGCGGGCCTCGGCGAGGGCGACGCGCACCGACAGCTCGGTGATGTCGGGCAGGAACTCGTGCAGCGGCGGGTCGAGCAGGCGGACGGTGACGGGCAGGCCGTCCATCGCCTGGAAGAGCTCCAGGAAGTCGCCCTTCTGCAGCGGCAGCAGGGTGGAGAGCGCGGCCTCGCGGTCCTTGTCGTTGTCCGCCAGGATCAGGTGCTCGACCTCCTTGCGGCGCTCCTCACCGAGGAACATGTGCTCGGTGCGGCACAGGCCGATGCCCTGGGCGCCGTAGCGGCGGGCGCGCGAGCCGTCCTCGGCGTTGTCGGCGTTGGCGCGCACCGCGAGGCGGCGGCGGCCGTCGGCGTGGGACATCAGCCGGTGCACGGCCTGGACCAGACCGCCCTGGACGTCGGCGCCGGCGTGCAGGGTGCCCTCGAAGTACTCCACCACCGCGGAGGGGAGCACGGGTACCTCGCCGAGGTAGACCTTGCCGGTCGCGCCGTCGATCGAGACGACGTCGCCCTCCTCCAGCACCAGGCCGTCGGCGGTGGTCATCCGGCGGCGCTTGGTGTCGACCTCCAGCTCCTCGGCGCCGCAGACACAGGTCTTGCCCATGCCGCGGGCGACGACGGCGGCGTGCGAGGTCTTGCCGCCGCGCGAGGTGAGGATGCCCTCGGCGGCGATCATGCCGTCCAGGTCGTCCGGGTTGGTCTCGCGGCGGACCAGGATGACCTTCTCGCCGGAGCGGGACCACTTGACGGCGGTGTACGAGTCGAAGACGACCTTGCCGATCGCGGCACCGGGCGAGGCGGCCAGGCCCCTGGCGATCTGCTGCGACTCGGAGTCGGGGGCGAAGCGGGGGAACATCAGCTGCGAGAGCTGACCGCCGGTGACCCGCATCAGGGCCTCGTCCAGGTCGATCAGGCCCTGGTCGACGAGCTGGACGGCGATCCGGAAGGCGGCCGCGGCGGTGCGCTTGCCCACGCGGGTCTGCAGCATCCAGAGCTTGCCGCGCTCGATGGTGAACTCGATGTCACAGAGGTCGCGGTAGTGGTTCTCGAGCTTCTGCATGATCGCCATCAGCTCGTCGTACGACTTCTTGTCGAGCTTCTCCAGCTCGGAAAGCGGCAGGGTGTTGCGGATGCCGGCGACGACGTCCTCGCCCTGGGCGTTGGACAGGTAGTCGCCGTAGACGCCCTGGGTACCGGTGGAGGGGTCGCGGGTGAAGGCGACGCCGGTGCCGGAGTCCTCGCCGAGGTTACCGAAGACCATGCTGCAGACGTTGACCGCGGTGCCCAGGTCGTTCGGGATGCGCTCCTGGCGGCGGTACAGCCGGGCGCGGTCGCCGTTCCAGGAGTGGAAGACGGCGTGGATCGCGAGGTCCATCTGCTCGCGCGGGTCCTGCGGGAAGGCCCGGCCGGTCTCGCGCTCGACGATGCCCTTGAACACCTCGACCAGGCCCCGGAGGTCGGCGGCGTCCAGGTCCAGGTCGTTGACGGTGCCCTTGGCGTGCTTGGCCTCGTCCAGGGCCTCCTCGAACAGCTCGCCGTCGACGCCCAGCACGGTCTTGCCGAACATCTGGACCAGGCGGCGGTAGGAGTCCCAGGCGAAGCGCTCGTTGCCGGACTGGGCGACGAGGCCGGCCACCGAGACGTCGGAGAGGCCGATGTTGAGGACGGTGTCCATCATGCCGGGCATGGAGAACTTCGCGCCGGAGCGCACCGAGACCAGGAGGGGGTTGTCGGCCTGGCCGAGCTTCTTGCCCATCCGCTCTTCGAGGGCGTCCAGGTGGGCGCTGATCTCCTCGTGCAGGGAGGACGGCTCGCTGCCGGTCTCCAGGAAGACCTTGCAGGCCTCGGTGGTGATGGTGAACCCCGGAGGGACGGGGAGGCCCAGGTTGGTCATCTCGGCCAGGTTCGCGCCCTTGCCGCCGAGAAGGTCCTTGAGGTCCTTGTTTCCTTCGGTGAAGGAGTAAACAAACTTCTGCTGGGACGGCACGGGTCGGTCTCCTCGTACGCGGTTGCCCTGACGCCGGAGAACATACCCATTTCGAAGGCACTTCTCTGCCCTGAATAGGCCACCCGAGGCTGGTACCCAGCGGTAACCCGCTAGATCGAAAGCACATAAAGGCGTTCACCTCTGTTGGTGAAATCGTCCGCCTGACGCGAGCAAGCGTTCAATTCTTGAACACAAGCAAACCCGAAGATCGTACGATCCGGACGCACGGTAGCGGCCGCGGGCCGATGGCGTTGCCCCGGCTTGATTTCCTGCACCCGGATCGCCCGATCACCGGCCGGCCGACTTCGGGAAGCGATTCACAGCCGACCTGTCCATTTCGTCCACCGACCGGCCGTCAGCCCCCACCGCATGTGGCAAGCGTCACCAGCGCATCTCACGGGTCGAACGTAGAGCGGCTCCGTCGATCGTCGCACACCGTCCAGAAATGTGCTCTCTCCGTGACATTCGGACGCCGAAAAGGAGCCCTCTTGTCCAGGATGGACAAGAGGGCTGGGACCTAGTGGCAATCGGCCTCACCGGGCCATTTTTGCCGGTCCGTACAGATCATCCGCCAGAGGTGTCCGATTCGGCGTCAACACCCGGTCGGGCGCAGTCGTACGGATCGTCCAACCAGCCCTCCGGCAGGACCACCCGGTTGTTGCCGCTGGTCCGTCCGCGCGGGCCGTCCGCACCGTCCGGCCAGCCCTGGGACTGCTCCACCTGGGAGAGGGTTTCGGCCAGTTCGGCCAACGAGGAGGAGCCGGCCAGCTTCACCCGCAGCTCCGAGCCCACCGAGAAGCCCTTGGTGTACCAGGCGACGTGCTTGCGGAAGTCGGTCACGCCGCGCGCCTCGTCGCCCAGCCACTCGCCGAGCAGCTGCGCGTGCCGCACCATCGCCTCGGCCACGTAGCCGAAGTCGGGGCGGGCGTAGTCCACGTCGCCCTCGAAGATCGCGACCAGGTCCCTGAACAGCCACGGCCGGCCCAGGCAGCCGCGGCCCACCACCACGCCGTCGCAGCCGGTCTCGCGCATCATCCGCAGCGCGTCGTCGGCCGACCAGATGTCCCCGTTGCCCAGCACCGGGATGTGCGCCGGGACGGACTCGCGCAGCCTGGCGATCGCCGACCAGTCGGCCGTCCCGCCGTAGTGCTGGGCGGCGGTGCGCCCGTGCAGGGCGATCGCCGCCACGCCCTCCTCGGCGCCGATCCGGCCGGCGTCCAGGTAGGTGAGGTGGTCGTCGTCGATGCCCTTGCGCATCTTCATGGTCACCGGCAGGTCGCCCGCGTTGGCGACGGCCTCGCGCAGGATCTCGCGCAGCAGGTTGCGCTTGTACGGCAGCGCCGAGCCGCCGCCCTTGCGGGTGACCTTGGGGACGGGGCAGCCGAAGTTGAGGTCGATGTGGTCGGCCAGGCCCTCGTCGGAGATCATCCGGGCGGCCTTGCCGACGGTCCCCGGGTCCACCCCGTACAGCTGGATGGAGCGCGGCTTCTCGCTCGGGTCGAACTTGATCAGCTGCATGGTCTTGGCGTTGCGCTCGACCAGCGCCCGGGTGGTGATCATCTCCGAGACGTACAGGCCCCGGCCGCCGCTCTGCTCACGGCACAGGGTGCGGAACGGCGCGTTGGTGATGCCGGCCATCGGCGCCAGCACGACGGGCGGCCACACCCGGATCGGGCCGATGTCGAGCGGCGCGAACTCGGTGTCGGACGCGGTGGGTGCGGGCGTGGCTGTCATGCGCGGCTGACCTCGGGTGATGGGGACGGGACTCTCCATTGTCCCCCACCCGTCCGCCGCCCGGGTGAGCGGCCGCCGCCCGCTCCGAGGCGCTCCCGCTACGGAGCCGAGGGCGGCACCGACGGCACCGCGGACTGCGCGGGCTCCGCCGGGTCCGCCGGGTCCGCGGGCTCCGGCGGCTCCGAGCTCGCCGGGACGACGGTGATCGACCCGGAGGTGACAGCGGCGTGCAGCCGGTTCGGACTCGCGGAGTCCGCCAGCCCCGTGTCGATCCGGCCGCTGCCGCTGCCGATCTCGCTGGAGACGGCGTACCGGCTGCCCCTCGGCAGGGTCAGCTCCACCGCACCGGAGGTGGCCGTGGCGTCCACCTCGCGCGGGGCCTTCGCGAAGCCCAGCTGCACCGAGCCCGAGCCGACCTGCGCCGTCACCCGCCGCGTGCTCAGGTTGGTGCCCCGCACCTGACCGGAGGTGGCGTGCGCGGACACGTTCCCGGAGGTGTCGAACAGCAGCAGCTCGCCGGAGGTCAGCTCCATCCGCACGTCCCCGCTCAGCCCCTCCACCTGGACGGAGCCGGAGCCCACCGAGCCGGACACCTCGGTCGCCGCCGGCACCTCCAGTTCGATCTCGGCGCCGCAGCCGACGTCCACGAACGGCAGGACCAGCCGACAGTGCATCCCGACCGTCAGCACGTCGCCGTCGAAGACGGTGGACACCACCGGTTTGCGCACCAGCCAGTCCAGGCTCTGCCGGACCACCACGTGGCCCTCCCGGCCGGCCCGCACCTTGACCGAGGCGTTGCCGGTCTCCAACCGGAGCCGGTGGATCGCCACGTCGTACGGCCGGCTGGTGCTGGTCCGCTGCTGCACCGCCATCGACCAGGTCTGCAGTCCGGCCCCGATCATGACCAGCACGATCACGACCGTCCCGGTGGCCCGCCAGGCCTTCACCCCCTTCACCGCTACCCGACCTCCAGGAAGCGCAGCACCGCCATCACCCGGCGGTGGCTGTCCGCGACCGGCGGCAGGTCGAGCTTGGTGAAGATCGAGTTGATGTGCTTGGCCACCGCGCTGTCGCTGACCACCAGCGAGCCCGCGATCGCGGCGTTGGAACGGCCCTCCGCCATCAGGGCGAGCACGTCGCGCTCGCGCGGGGTCAGCTTCTCCAGCGGGTCCCGGTGGCGGCGCACCAGCAGCTGGGCGACCACCTCCGGGTCCAGCGCGGTGCCGCCCTCGGCGACCCGCTGGAGCGCGTCCACGAAGTCGTCGACATTGGCCACCCGCTGCTTGAGCAGGTAGCCGACGCCGCTGGTGTTGGTCGCCAGCAGGTCCGCGGCGTAGCGCTCCTCCACGAACTGGGAGAGCAGCAGGACGGCGGTGTCCGGCCACTGCCGGCGGATCACCATCGCCGCCTTCACCCCCTCGTCGCTGAAGCCCGGGGGCATCCGGACGTCGGCCACCACCACCTTCGGGCGGTGCTCCTCGACGGCGGCCAGCAGTTCGGTGGCGTCCCCGACGGCGGCCACGACCTCGAAGCCCACCGCCTCCAGGACCTTGACCAGGCCGACCCTCAGCAGGACCGAGTCCTCGGCGATCACAGCACGCACGGCAACTCCACGGTGATGGTGGTGGGGCCCCCGAGGGGGCTGAGAACGGACAGCGTGCCGTCGACCGAGGCGGCGCGCTTGCGCAGACCGGTGAGCCCGGTGCCGCGCGAGGGGTCCGCGCCGCCGACGCCGTCGTCGCTGATGACCAGCCGCAGCCGGCCGCCGGCCGTCCGCACCGAGAGGTCGACCCGGTGGGCCCTGGCGTGCTTGGCCACGTTGGTGAGCGCCTCGGAGACGGTGAAGTAGGCGACCGCCTCGACGGTCGGGGCGACCTGCTCGGAGAGAGCCACGTCCAGGCGCACCGGCAGCGGGGCGCGGGCGGCGATGCCGGACAGCGCCGCGTCCAGGCCGCGGTCCTCCAGGACGGCCGGGTGCAGGCCGCGGACCAGGTCGCGCAGCTCGTCGATGGCCGCCTGGGCCTCCTCGTGCGCGTCGACGATCACCTGCATCACCTCGGGCGGCACGTCCTTGAGGGTGCGCCGGGCCAGGCCCAGGTTCATCGCGAGGGAGGTGAGCCGCTGCTGGGCGCCGTCGTGCAGGTCCCGCTCGATCCGGCGGCGCTCGGCGTCCACCGCGTCGACCAGCCCGGCCCGGCTCTCGGCGATCTCCTCGACCCGCCGCTCCAGCGCCTCCGCCCGGTCCGGGCCGAGCAGCCGCCGGGCCACCCACACCTCCAGCCGGGCCAGCTGGGTGCCCGCCAGCGGGAGGACCGCCAGCAGCAGCAACCCGCCGAGGGTGAGCAGGACGTCCTCCCCGGCCAGGCCGGAGCGCACCGCGGTACCGGCGGGCAGCAGCCACATCCAGCCGTACACGGTGGCCAGCACCACGGCGGCCGCCCAGGCGTACAGCACCGCCAACGCGCCCGCCGCCAACAGCGGACCGGCCACCAGGTGGTGGAGGGCCTGGCGCCAGGTCATCCCCAGCAGCCAGGCCTGACGCCCCGTCGGCGGGCGCAGCGGCGGCACCTCCACCCCGTGCAGGGCGCGCAGCCGGCCGCGCTGGAGGGCGGTCAGCGGGCGGGCGCAGAGCAGGACGGCGGCGAGCACCGGGAAGAGCAGCTTCGACTCGGTGACGGCCAGCCAGACCGGCAGCGCCATGGGTATTCCGGCGGCGGTGAAGCGGACGTCCCGCCAGACCTCGGGCGACCACGGTGGGCGCCGGAGGCTCCTGACGAGCGCTCGGCGCAACGTGGTGGAGGACATGCCGAACAGCGTAGGGCCCGGTGATCACGGGCCGCCATGAAGGGGGGTTCCGGGTGAGGGGTGTAGCTGGATACACCCCCGATTCGGTGTGGAGCACCACCGACAGGACCGGGGTCCCGGCGGAAAGCTTGAGGGCATGACGAGCACCGCATCGCACTCCGCCACTGCGCCGAACGGTCGGCCCGGCCCCGGAGGTTCCGGAGCCCCGGAGGGGGCGCTGCCGGCCGGGGCCGGGCCCTGGTCGGTCCGCAGCGCCGGGTCCGGCCGCGGCCGGGCCGCGCTGGAGCTGTACCAGTACGGGGAGTTGACCGATGTCCTGGTCGCCGCCCGGCTCACCCCGCACCTGCTGCGCGGGGCCCGGCACTGCCCGTCCACCGGGCGGAACCGGCACGTGCTGGCCTGGGGCCGGCTGGCGGCCGACGGCGTCGCGCCCGCGGTGGTGTTCACCGGACGGCGGCCGTTCCGCCGGGCACGGTCGACGGCCGAGGTGGCCGTGGTCGCCGACCGGTTCTGGATCGCCTGGGCCGAGGGCCCGTTCGACGCAGTGCGGGTCGAGCACGCGGCGGGCGGGACGGCCGAACGGCTGCCGCTGGAGCGGGTGCGGAGCGTCGCATGAGCACCGCCGTCCTCTCCGTCCGCCCCGCCTCCTCGTACGCCCCGCCCGCGCGCCTCGGCCGGCTCCCGGTCATGGCCGCGGTCGCGCTGCTGCCCTGGCTGGCGGTCCTCGCCGTCTGCCACGAGACCCCCTGGGTCGTGCTCGACCTCACCGAGTTCGCCGCCCTGCTCTCGCTGGACGCGCTGCTGCGCCGGCGCAGCCCCGCCGCGCTCTGGGCCGGCGCGGCGGTGGCCCTGCTGCTCGCCGGGGACGCCCTGGCCGACATCGCCTGCGCCGGGCCGGGCCTCCCGGTGCTCGCCGCGCTGGTCATGGCCTCCTGCATCGAACTGCCGCTCGCCGTGGTATGCCTGTGGCTCGGCCGGGACGCGGCGCCGCGGACCGCTTAGGACGTCGGCAGCTCGTCCATCAGCGCGCGGGTCTCGTCGTCCAGCGGGGTGTACGTGATCATCCGTGTCCCCAGCTGCGGACTGAGCCAGAAGTTGGTGTACTCGCAGCGCAGCAGCCCGACCCCCGGCACCTGGAACCGCTTGATCCCGTTGCCCGGCCGCATCACGTCGTGCCGCTGCCAGAGCTCCGCGAAGTCCGGCGAGGCCTTGAGCACCCGGGCCACCAGCGCCTTCCAGGCCGGCTCCGAGCTGTGGTCGGCCATCGCCGAGCGGAACCGGGCCACCATGCCGAGGCGCTCGGTGCGGTAGTCGATCAGCACGTCGCGGAACTGCGAGGGCGTGAACGCCATCCACATCAGGTTCCGGTCCTCCGGGGCCAGCCGGCCGAGGTCTCCGACGATCGCGGTGTACTGGGCGTTGTGCGCCAGCACGTCGTAGCGGGAGTTGAGCACCACCGCCGGGTACGGCGCCAGCCGCTCCAGCAGCAGCCGCACGCTCGGGGTCACCGAGGGGCACTCCCGCACCGGCACCGGGTCGTCCGTGCCGGCCAGGGTGAACAGGTGGGCGCGCTCGCTCGGGTCCAGCAGCAGTGCCCGGGCCACCGAGTCCAGCACCTGGGCGGACACTTGGATGTCCCGCCCCTGCTCCAACCACGTGTACCAGGTCACCCCGACCGCGGCGAGCTGCGCGACCTCCTCCCGGCGCAGCCCCGGCGTCCGGCGGCGCCCGGTCATCGGCAGGCCCACCTGCTCGGGCGTCAGGCGCTCGCGGCGGCTGCGCAGGAACGCGGCCAGCTCGTGCCGGCGGGCTTCGTCGGGAGTGGCCGGGCGCGGACCGGCCGAACCGGTGCGGGCTTGCGCGGGAGGTGTGGCGAGGCTCATGCTCCCCAGCATGCGACAGCCGTCAGCCTGTTGCCAGGTACTTCTTATACCCGGATAACCACACTCTGGTACCAGGGTACGACTCGGCGGATCGTAGGACCCGTGACCCGACAACTCGCCGCCGCCCCCGCATCGAGCCGCACCGCCGCCACCCCCGCCGCCGCGGCCGCCCGTACCTCCGCCCCGGGACCGGCCGGCCCCGCCACCGCTCCCACCGGCCCCGCCGCCACCCTCGGCACCGCCGGGCTGGTCACCGTCCTGCTCGGCGCCTTCCTGCCGATGCTCGACTTCTTCATCGTCAACGTCGCCCTGCCCACCATCGACCACGACCTGGCCGCCGGGCCCGCCGTCCTCGAACTGGTCGCCGCCGGCTACGGCATCGCCTTCGCCGTGCTGCTCGTCCTCGGCGGACGCCTCGGCGACAACTACGGTCGCCGCCGGCTCTTCGTCGTCGGCGCCGTCGCCTTCGCCGTCACCTCACTGGCCTGCGGCCTCGCCCCCGGCGCGTGGTCCCTGGTCGCCGCCCGGGCCGCCCAGGGCGCCTCGGCCGCACTGCTGATCCCGCAGGTCCTCGGCACCATCACCGCCGCCACCGAGGGCGCCCGGCGCGGCCGCGCGCTCAGCGTCTACGGCGCGGTCGGCGGGATCTCGGTGGTGATCGGGCAGGTGCTCGGCGGCATGCTGGTCGCCGCCGACCTGTTCGGCACCGGCTGGCGCTCGGTGTTCCTGCTGAACGTGCCGTTCGCGCTGCTCGCCGTGGTGCTCGCGGTCCGCTACGTCCCGGAGAACAGGGCCGCCACGGCCGCCCGGGTCGACGTCCCCGGCACCGTGCTGCTCACCGCCACGCTGCTCTCCCTGCTCATCCCGCTGATGGAGGGCCGTGCCGCCGGCTGGCCGCTCTGGTCCTGGGTGCTGTTGGCCCTGTTCCCCGTCCTCGCCGTCGCCTTCGGTACCGTCGAACGCCGCGCCGAGCGGCGCGGGGACACCCCGCTGGTGCCGCCGTCCCTGCTGCGCATCCCGGAGATGCGACGCGGCCTCGGCATCGCGCTCCCCTACTTCGCGGGCTTCGGCGGCTTCATGTTCGTCATCGCGGTCGCCCTCCAGCAGGGTCTCGGGCTCGGCCCGGTCGCGGCCGGCTGGGCGCTCGTCCCGATGGCCGTCGGCTACTTCTGCGCCTCGCTGGCCGGCCCGCGGCTGATCGGCCGCTGGGGCAGCAGGGTGCTCAGCGCCGGCGCCGTCGTCCAGGCCACCGGCCTCGCCACCCTCGCCCTGACCGTCCTGGCCGACTGGTCGCACTTCTCCCCGCTGCGGATGGCCCCGGGCGTCGCCCTCGCCGGCATCGGGCAGGGCCTGATCGGCACCCCGCTGTTCCGGGTCGTCCTCTCCAAGGTGCCCGCCGCCCGGGCCGGCGTCGGCAGCGGTGTCCTCGCCACCGGGCAGCAGTCCAGCCTCGCCCTCGGCGTCGCCACCCTCGGCACCCTCTACCTCTCCCTCTCCCCCGTCCTCGGCATGGACCGCGCCCTCGCCCTGTGCCTGGGCATCCAGCTCCTCGGCTCCTTCACCATCCTCCACCTGACCACCCGTCTCCCCCGCTCCATCGGCTGAACCCCGGCCTGCGGGGCCGCCGGCGCTCCCGGGGCCGGTCTCAGCCCCGGAGTGCGTCGAGCCAGCGGCCGAACAGGGTGCGGACGGCCTCGGCGGCCTCGACCTGGGGGTTGTGGCCGACACCGTCGAGGACGGCGGCGGCCATCCGCGGGTAGTGGTCGAGCAGGGCGAGCTGATCGCGCCAGCCGACCAGGGCGTCCTGGCGGGTGGTGACCAGCAGGTGGTGGCCGCGGTGCTGCGGAGCCCGGTGCTCGGGCCGGTGCGGCAGCAGGAAGTCGGCTTCGAGCTCGGCGGCGGCCGCCCGGTCGTGCGCCTCCCAGCCCGGCCGGACGTACCGCGCGAAGAGCTCCCAACTCGCCTCGGTGTGACGGGCCATGACGCACCGGAACAGCTCGCGGTCGGCGGCCGGGAGGCGGGCGAGGAGCTCGTCGTCGCGTTCGACCACGGACTCCTCGGGCAGGGCGCGGTCGGCACCCCAGCGCACCACCGGCACCAGCAGCGCCGAGCCCAGCACCTGTTCGCCGAACCGCGCGGTCACCGCCCGGGCCAGCTGGCCGCCGAAGGACTGCCCGACCACGGCGAAGGGCTGTCGGCCGACCTGCTCCTCGATCCACCCGGAGACGGCCTCGGCCAGGACGCCCGCCGAGGCCCGGCCCGGCAGTCGGGGGCTGGCGCCGTGGCCGGGGAGGTCGAGGTAGAGGCGGCGCCAGCCGGGACGGTCGGCGAAGGCGGGTTCGAGCGGGAGCAGCACGCGGTGGTCGACGGTGTAGCCGTGGATCAGGACGATCGGGGTGCCGTCACCGAAGGCGGTGTGGTGGATCGCGGAGGTCGTGTCGGTCATGGCAGCAGCGTCCAACTGTGACACCGGTGGCAAGGTCAAGCGGCGATGTCCGGTCAGCCGGTCAGGAGAGGCGCTTGACCACGTCCAGGTACTCCCGGATGGCGTCCCGGTTGCGCGTCAGGCACAGGATCCGGCGGGTCATCCGGTCGGTCTCGGACGCCAGGGTTTCGAGCATCTCCGGTGTGGCGTCGGCGAAGTGGATCGTCCGCGGGGTGTCCAGGCAGGGCAGGATCTGCTTGATGATCCGGGTCGGCAGCCCCGCGTCCAGCAGCCCGCGGATCTGCAGCACCCGCTCCACGAGGTACTCGTCGTACGCGCGGTAGCCGTTCGCCTCCCGGCGCGGCGTGATCAGCCCCTGCTGCTCGTAGTAGCGCAGCAGCCGCGGAGTGGTCTCCGCCCGCCGGGCGAGTTCACCGATGCGCATGTGTGACCACCCTCACCCCGGGCCGCTTCCGTCCCGGCTGGACCTTGACACGAATGTCAACGATAGACGATCGGGCCCATGCCCACTCCTGAGCTCCGAACCCCCGAACGGCCGGCGGCCCCCGCGCCGAGGCTGCCCTGGCCCGCGCTGCTGGCCATGAGCACCGGCGGTTTCGTCACGATCATGACCGAGGCCCTGCCCGCCGGAGTGCTGCCCGCGATGAGCGCCGACCTCGGCGTCGGCCAGTCCGCCGCAGGGCAGTCCGTCACGCTCTACGCGGTCGGCTCCATCGCGGCCGCCGTCCCACTGACCGCCGTCACCGGACGACTGCCGCGCAAGCGGCTGCTGCTGCTCGCCGTCGGCGGCTTCGCCGCGGCCAACGCGGTCACCGCCGTCTCGCCGAGCTACCCGCTCACCATGGCCGCCCGGTTCGCGGCCGGCCTGGTCGCCGGGCTGCTCTGGGCGCTGCTGGCCGGGTACGCCCGGGGCATCGTCGCACCGGAGCAGCGCGGACGGGCGATGGCCGTCGCCATGACCGGCTCGACGGTCGCCCTGTCGGTGGGCGTGCCCGCCGGCACCCTGCTCGCCGATCTGGTGGGCTGGCGGGCCACCTTCGGGCTGATGAGCGTCACAGCCGCGGCGCTGACCGGCTGGATGCTGCTCGTGCTCCCGCCGCTGCCCGGCCGGGCCGACCAGGCCCGCGTCCCCGTCCGGCGGGTGCTGCGGACGCCGGGCGTGGCCGCCGTCCTGACCGTCACGGCGACCTTCGTCCTCGCCCACAACGTCCTCTACACGTACGTCGCCGCGCTGCTCGCACCGCTGGGGCTCGACGGCCGGACGGACACCGTCCTGCTCGTCATCGGACTGTCCTCGCTGGTGAGCATCCTCGGCACCGGCGTCCTGATCGACCGGTACCTGCGCCCCCTGACCGTCGCCGCCTCCGTCCTCCTCGCCCTCGCGGCCCTGCTCCTCGCCGCCGCCCTGCTCGGCCCGACCGCCTGGCCCGCCTACGCCGCCGCCGCGCTGTGGGGCCTCGGCTTCGGCGGCGTCGCCACCCTCCTCCAGACCGCCGTCGCCGACGCGGCCGGCCCGGCCGGGGACATCGCCCAATCGCTGCTCGTCACCTGCTGGAACCTCGGCATCGCCGCCGGCGGCCTGGCCGGCGGCCTCCTCCTCGACCACGTCGGCCCGACCGCGCTGCCCTGGTCCGCCCTTGCCCTCCTGGCCGCTTCCCTGGCCGCCACCCTCGGCGGCCGGCGGCACGGCTTCCCGGCACGGCGCGGCGACCGCTCTTCCGCGTGAACCCGCCGCACGTTCCTCGCGGGCGCCGCACGGCCCGCCGTACCGCGGGGCGCATGAACGACGACATCGGGAGGAAGAAGTCCGCTGATCCACCCGGGCTCCTGGACGATCCTCCGACTCCCGTTCCCGGCGCCCACTCTCCCCTCTCCCGGCCCTGCGCTACCGCCCCCGGAGCCGCCCGCCGGGTTCGGGCTGCCGCCCGGTGCCCAGGGCGGCGACGAAGCGGTCCAGTCGGGAGGTGGCCCGCCGCAGGAGGTCGATCGAGCCCAGGGGGTCGTCCGGCAGCTCCAGGCCGTGGTCGGCGGCGGGCAGTTCGAGGACCTCGTGCCCGGTCGATTCCGCCGTCCGGCGGTCCCACATCCGGTCGGCGCCGCCACCGACGAGGAGGGTCGGGGCCGTGGCCCGGCGAAGGGCGCGGGCGACGGGGCCGGAGGTCAGGACGGGGGTCAGCCAGGCCGCCGGGAGGTTCCGGTCGGCGGCGAGGCCGGCGGCGAAGGAGGCCAGGGACTTGCCGACGAGGAGGCGGCAGGCGCCGCCCTCGGCGTCGACGGCCCCGGCGACCTCCCGCTCGACCCGGGCGATCCGCTCCTCCGGCGCGAACTCGGCGAACTTGTCCGGGAGTTGCCACCACAGCTCCTGGACCGTCCAGCCGTGCCGGAGGAGCGCCGCGCGGGCGAAGTGGAGGAGCGGCCTGGCGGGCGTGTACCCGACCCCGGGGACGACGAGCGCGACCCGGTCGGGGTCGCCGTCGAAGCGGGTGGGGACGGCGAGCGGGTCTCGGGCGGACATGGCCGCAGACTACGTGGCCGAAACGACGTGACGCACTGTCAACCCCGACCATCGTCAGGGGCACCGCTTGACTTTCGGGTCGGGTGGAAAGGGCTGTTCGGCTTCTACCGTCCGGACCATGACGTACACGGACAGGAATTCGAGGAAGACCGGCGCACCGGGGGCCATGCCCGGGCCGGTCCTCGCCGCGGCCGTGCTCTGTGCGGGGGCCGGGGTGGTGGCGTGGCTGGCGCCGCAGCGGGGTGGCGGGGCGGGGCCGGTGCGGGTGGCGGCCGGGTGGTCGGCCGACGGCTACCGGCGGGTGGCCGAGGCCGTCGGCGAGGCTCCGCGCGCGGTGGCCTCGCTGGCGGAGCCGGCCACCGAGGCCGGGCTGCTGGTACTGGGGCTGCTGCTGGCGTTCTGCTGGTGGACGGCCCGGGCCCGGCGGGCCGCCGGGGCGGTCGCGGGGGTGGCCCTGGTCGGGGTCGGCACGGTGCTCGCGTACGGGGCGAGCGAGGTGCTGAAGGTGCTCCTCGACGAGGAGCGGCCCTGCCGGGCCCTGGTCGGGCTGTCGGGCACGGCGGGCGCCGCGTGTCCGCCGCCGGGCGACTGGTCGTTCCCCAGCAACCACGCCACCCTGGCGGTCGCGCTGGCGACGGGGCTGGTGCTGCTGCGCCCGCGCTGGGCGCCGCTGCTCATACCCGTTGGTGGTGCCACGGCCGCGCTGCGGGTGGCGGCCGGGGTGCACTACCCGCACGACGTGCTCGCCGGTGCCGCACTCGGCGGCACGGTGACGGCGGCCGCGCTCCTCGCCCTGCGGCCGGCGGCCACCACCGCCGTCACGGCCCTGGCCGGGGTGCCGGTCCTCGGCCTGCTGCTGTCGGCACCGGCGCCGGCACCGGGCACGGGCGCGGCGACCTCAGTCCCGGGGGCCGCCCGCGCAGGTCGCGCCGAGGGTCAGCCCGGCCTCATGGGCGAGGACGGCGGCGGCCGCCCGGTTGGCCACCCCCAGCCGCGCCAGGATGGAGCTCGCATGGGCCTTCACAGTGCCTTCCACCACGCCCAACCGGCGGGCGATCTGACCATTGGACAGCCCGGCGGCGATCAGCGTCAGCACGTCCCGTTCCCGGGCGGTCAGGGCGGCCACCCGGTCCTGGGCGCCGGCACGCCGGTCGGCGGGGCCGCCGGCCCCGGTGGCGGCCAGGTGGGCGACCACCCGGGCGGCCACCTTGGGTGAGAGGTAGGCCGCCCCTCCAGCCACCGCGTGGACCCCGGCGAGCAGCTCCTCGGGCTCGCCGGACTTGATCAGGAAGCCGTTCGCGCCGCCGCTGAGCGCGCGCAGGATGTAGTCGTCCTCACCGAAGGTGGTCAGCATGAGTACTCCGGTGGCCAGGCCGTTCCGGCGGATCTCGGCGGCGGCCGTGATGCCGTCCGTCCCGGGCATCCGGATGTCCAGCACCGCGACGTCGGGCCGGTGGCTCCGGACCAGTTCGACGGCCTCCCGGCCGTCCCCGGCCTCGGCGACGATCTCGATACCCGGGTCGGTGGCGAGCACCGCGCGCAGCCCTGCGCGGATCATGGGCTCGTCGTCGGCGAGCAGCACCCGGATCGGTGCGGTGGTCATCGGTGGCTCCTGTCGGTCGCTCGGGGCGGGGGCGGGGATGGGAGTGGGAGTGGAGACGAAGGGAGGCGGGTGCGGCGGCAGGTCAGGAGACGAGCACGTCGCGCGAGACCAGGCGGGAGTCCTGGAAACAGAGCCGGTAGGCGTCGCCGGCCCGGTCCACGAACAGCTGGGAGGTGATGGCGTAGTGCACGCACGAGACTCCTTCCCCGGACGGCAGTGCGGGCGTCGACGGCCCACTCGGCGGACGGTACGGCAGCCGGTGGCCCGGCAGCAGACGCTCGACCGAGGCCTGGTCCTGCCCCACCTGGAGGGAGGCGAAGACCTCCGGCTCCAGCACCGACAGGCTGACCACGTAGAACGTCCATACTCGCAGCGCCACGGTCAGCAGCACGGCCGTCGCCAGCGGGACGAGCACCACCGCGGCCAGGGTGCGGCCCACCCTGCGCCGGGCCTGCCGCAGTTCGCGCACCGGCGACGGCGGGACGGCGGGCACCGGCGGGACGGGCCCGGCGGGACGGCGCGGCAGGTCGGCCACGACCTCGAACCCGCCGTCCGGGCGGGGCCCGTGGGCGAAGGTGCCGCCCGCGAGCCGAACGCGCTCGGTCAGCCCGACCAGGCCGCGGCCACCGGTGGGCGTTGCGCCGCGCGGGGTTGACGCGGGCGCCGGCGACACCGCCCCGGGGGCGGCCGGCACGGGCGACGCGGGCGTGAGCGCGGGCACGGACGGCACAGGCACGGGCGGCGCGGGCACGGACGGCGCGGGCGCGAGCGGCGCGGGCACGGGCGCGGGGCCGTTGGCCACCCGGAGGCGGGCGCCGTCGGCCGAGTACGCCACCTCCACGGTGACGGCCGCTCGGGGTGCGTGCTTGGCGGCGTTGGTCAACGCCTCCTGGACCACCCGGTACGCGGCGTGCTCGGTAGCGCGTGGGAGCCCGTCCGACCGGCCGGTGATCTCGGAGCGGACGTCCAGGCCGGCGGCGGCCGCGTCGGCAACGAGGTGCGGGATGTCCGAGTCGGCCGGCCCGTGGGCCGCGGCGGGCCCGGCGTCGTTCTCGTCCCCGTCCCGCAGGATGCCGATCACCTCGCCGAGCCGGTCGACGGCGGCGGCCGCGCCCGAGCGGATCTCCTGGACGGCCTCCCGGTGGGGCGGGGCCAGGCCGGGGGCGAGCTTGAGCGCCCCGGCGCGCAGGGCGATCAAGCTGAGGTCGTGCCCGAGGGCGTCGTGCATGTCCTGGGCGATCCGGGCCCGCTCGCGCAGTCGGGCCTGCTCGGCGACCAGTTGCTGCTCGCGCTCCAGCCGCTCGGCGCGCTCCCAGCCGGCGCGCACGAGCTCCTGCGACTGCCGCCAGAACCGGCCCAGCAGCCACGGGCCCATCCCAGTGCTCACGGCGAGCGCCACGAACCGCAGGCCCAGCACGATCCAGGAGGGCACCGATCCGATTACCAGCACCCCGGCCGCCACCAGGACGGCGAACACCACCGCCGCCGGCCGTACCCGCTCCGTCCGCAACCCGGCCAGAAAGGAGAACCCGATCGCCGGCAGCGCCCACCAGAGGCTCGTGACACCGAGCCCGATGCACACCGACGCGACCACGGGCAGCACCGCCCCACTCATCCGCATGCCCACGACCCTACGAGGGCCGCCGCCCCGGCGGATCTGTCGAAAGTCATGCCCGAGGATCCGGGTACGATCACCCGACATGCCCGATACGTGCGCACGCCCGTGCAGTACGACGGGACAACGGGTTGGACGCACTCGAACCGGGGGAAGGACGACGACATGGGTCTCGTCATGGTGTTCCTGCTCGCGCTCGCCGGCACCATCGTCGGCGCCACGGTCTTCCTGGTGCTCCGGGATCGCGCCCGGCGGCACCAGGCCGACGGCGCCGAGGGCCTGCTGATCGAGCGGCAGCGGACGGCGCAGGCCTCGCGAATGCGGGCGACGTACTCCAGCCTGTCCGTCCACGGGGGAAACGGCGTGATCGGCGACGAGGGGAACCACCGCCGTTCCTGACCGCGCACGGGCCGACCGCGCACGGGCCGACCGCGCACCGGCTCGGCGGGCGCCTCAGCGGCACAGGGCGGCGTCGACGACGTCTTCGAGGTGCCGGGTGACGGCGTAGTCGGTCGGCACGGTGGTCACCGCGATGTGCACGGCCCGCCCGTCGTCGGTGACGCCACCCCGGGTCTCGTAGCCAGGTATGTCGCCGCCGTGCCCCCAGTAGACCCCGCCGCAGGACAGCGGCCGGCTGAAGAGGCCCAGCCCGGAGCCCATGCCGCTGTCCCCGACCGGGACGGTGGTGCGCATCTGGGCGAGCTGAGCGGCGGGCAGCAGGCGGTCCGGGACCAGCAGTTCGGTGAAGAAGCGGTCGAGGTCCGCGTTGGTGGAGATCATCTGCCCGGCCGCCCAGCCCGCCGACGGGTCCAGCTCGGTGAAGTCGGTCAGCGGCCCGTCGGCGGATTCCTTGCGGTACCCCTTGGGGTGGGCTTCCCGGATGGTCCGGTCGCCGGCGGCCGGGAAGTAGGTGTGCCGCAGCCCGATGCGCCGGACGATCCGCCGGTCGATCTCCTCGGCGAGCGGCCGGCCGGTCACCCGCTGGACGATCAGGCCGGCCAGCACGTAGTTGGTGCTGCTGTAGCCGAACTTCTCCCCGGGCGCGGAGACGCGCTTCTGCCCGAGGGCGAGGTCCAGCAGCTCCCGGGGCTCGAAGTACCGGTGGCGGAGGGAGGCTTCGTCCAGCAGCCCCTCGTAGTCGGGCAGGCCGCTGGTGTGCTGGAGGAGCTGCCGGACGGTGATGCCGCGTCCGTCCCCGCCCTCGCCGCGGACCAGGCCGGGGAGGTAGGTGTCGACGAAGGCGTCGAGGTCGACCTTCCCCTCCCCCACCAGCTGGAGCACGGCGACGGCGGTGAAGGTCTTGGTGTTGCTGCCGATCCGCACCTGCCCGTCGACGGGGACCTTCGCGCCGGCGGCCAGGTCCCCCACCCCTGCCGTGTAGCCGCGGGTCCGGCCCCGCCCGTCCCGGACGGTCGCGAGCGCGGCGGGCACCCCGTCCGTCCGCACCAGCGCGTTCAGGCCCTGCTGCACGACGTCCGGCGGGGCCGCGGCGGACGCGGCCGACGCCGCGGACGGTGTCAGCGCCCCGACGGCCGCGGCGGTCGAGAGGGTGAGGGCGAGTGCCATGTGGCGGACACGCGAACGACGCACGGGTCAACTCCTGTGGGATCGTGGGGATCGGGAACAGCTCCCGGTCACGATCGCCAGTCTGGCCACGCGGCGGACGGCCGGCCTCCCCCGATCGAGGGAGCACCTCCGCCGGCGTCACGGCCGGCCGGGTCCCCGCAGCGGCAGCGTCCGGCTGTAGACGACGCTCGTGGTGGTGCTGCCGAAGCCGGCCAGCTCGTCCACCAGGGTTTCCAGGTGTTCCATGGACGTCGCCGCCACCTTCAGGGTGTAGCAGTCGTCGCCGGTGGTGCGCAGGCACTCCAGGATCTCCCGCCGCTCGTCGAGCAGCCGCCGCAGCGGCTCGTGCCGGTTGCCCGGGTACTTCAGCCGGACGACGGCGAGCACCGGGTAGCCGACCTTCGCCAGGTCCACCGTCGCGCGGTAGCCGGTGATGACGCCCAGCGACTCCAGGTTCCGCACCCGTTCCGTGGTCGCCGACGCGCTCAGCGACACCCGCCGTCCCAGCTCGCTGAGCGAGATGCGCGCCTCCCGCTGCAGCTGCTCGATGATCGCCCAGTCGGTGTCGTCAAGATTCACGGCCATGACGCGAATCTACCGGGAGAACCACGGCGATCCGCCGGTCACAGCGGGAGAACCCCGTTCCGTCCACCATGATCGCGGGGATAGCCTCGAAGCATGCAACTTGGCGTCAACGTACCGAACTTCGGCCCGGGAACCGACCCCGGCGTGCTGCGCGAGTGGGCCCGGACCGCGGAGGGCCTCGGCTTCGACCTCCTCATGGTGTCGGACCACGTGGCGGTCACCCCGGACGTCGCCGAGCGGTACCCGGAACCGTTCTACGAGCCCTTCACCACGCTGTCCTGGCTCGCCGGAGTCGCCCCGAACCTGCGGCTGGGCACGACCGTGCTCATCCTGCCCTACCGGAACCCGCTGCTGGTGGCGCGGATGACAGACACTCTCGACCGGCTCAGCGGCGGCCGGTTCGTCCTCGGCGTGGGAGTCGGCTGGGCCCGCCGGGAGTTCGCCGCCCTCGGTGTGCCGTTCGGCGAGCGCGGCAGACTGACCGACGAGTACCTGAGCACCCTGCGCGACGCCCGGGCCGAGGAGCCCGACCGCCGGCCGGTACCGGTCTGGGTCGGCGGCCACAGCGAGGCCGCGCTCCGGCGGGCACGCCGGTTCGGCGACGCCTGGCACCCGCTGCGGCTGCCCCTCGCCCGGATGCGGTCGGTCCTGGCCGAGCACCCGATGCCGGGGTTCGCGCCCCGCATCGCCCTGCGGCCGACCAGCACGCCGGTCGACGACCCCGAGCGGCCTGCCGGCGTCGGCACCGTCGACCAGATCCTCGACGACCTCCGCCACCTGCGCGATCTCGGCGCGGAGACCGTCGTCCTCGACCCCTACCACGGCGCCCCGGAGGAAACCCGTCGGCCGCAGCGGGCCTGGCAGGACCTCACCACCGTGGCCACCCGGTGGAGGGCCGTGTGATCACCGACGCCGACCGGGCCCTGCTGCGCCGCGCCCTCGCCATCGCCGCCCACGCGATCACCCTGGGCGACGCCCCGTACGGCTCCCTGCTCGCCGGCCCGGACGGCGGGATCCTCGCCGAGGCCCACAACACCGTACGGCGCGACGACGACATCACGGCCCACCCCGAACTGAAGCTCGCCCGCTGGGCGGCCCGCGAACTGGCCCCCGACACCGCCGCGCGCACCACGATGTACACCAGCTGCCAGCCCTGCGGCATGTGCGAAGGCGGCATCCTCCGCTCCGGCATCGGCCGGGTCGTGTACGCGCTCTCCACGGAGCAACTCGTCGAGCTCAACCCCGACTCGGGCGCCTGGACACCGGTACCGACGGACGGCCCGGCCCTGCCCGACGAGGCCCGGGCCCCGATCACGGCCTACTACGGCCCGCGCTGAGCCCCGGCCGCGCCGGAGCCCCGGGCGCTGAGCCCGAGTGGCCCGGGCCCTGGACGAAGAGCAGCAGGAGCCGGCCGCCGGCCGAGAGCACGGCTCCGTTCAGCGCCGTAGGGCGACGCGGACGTGCACCCCGACAAGCCCGGCCCGGACCGCCTTTCCGGCGCCCGCCCCGTCCTGGGGAAAAGCAGTTGGTCCGACCGCGTCACGAGTTCGACAATCGCCGGATGACCGATGACCAGAGCGCGGTCCAGCGGCGCCGCGCGGCCCGCATGACCTGCAAGCGCTTCCTCTCCGGCGACCGCGTCCTCAGCATCCGCGAGCGCCTCGCCCAACTCTCCGCCCTGGACGGCCTGGACGTCCCCCACGACTTCTACGGCAGCGACGGGCCCGTACGGAAGCTGGAGGAACGGACCGCCGCACTGCTCGGGAAGGAGGACGCGGTCTTCTTCCCCACCGGGACGATGGCCCAGCAGGTGGCCCTGCGCCACCACGCCGAGCGCACCGGCAACGCGGCGGTGGCCCTGCACCCGCTCAGCCACATCGAGCGGCACGAGCGGCACGCCTACACCCAGCTCACCGGCCTGCGCGGCCTCTGGCCCACCACCGAGCAGCGGCAGCCGACGCCCGGCGAACTCGGCGCGCTGGGCGAGCCGTTCGGCACCCTGACGGTCGAACTCCCGCTGCGCGACCCCGGCTACCTCCTCCCCACCTGGGACGAGCTGACCGCCCTGGTCGGGGCGGCCCGCGAGGCCGGCGCCCGGGTGCATTTCGACGGCGCCCGGCTCTGGAACACCACGGTCCACTTCGGCAAGCGGCTCGACGAGATCGCCGCCCTCGCCGACAGCGTCTACGTCTCCTACTACAAGGACCTCGGCGGGATCAGCGGGGCCGCTCTCGCCGGCGACAAGGCCCTCACCTCCTACGCCCGCACCTGGCGCCACCGCTACGGCGGCCAGCTCTCCCAGCAGTGGCCGGCCGCCATCGCCGCCCTCCACGGCCTGGACACCGCGCTGCCCCGCATCCCCGGCCTGATCCGCCACGCCGCGTCCACCCTCACCCCGGCCCTGGCCGCGCTCCCCGGCGCCCGCCTGCATCCCGAGGTGCCGCCCACCCACGAGTACCAACTCTGGCTCCCGCACCCGGCCGAGGCCCTGAACGCCGCCCACCTGGCTCTGGCCGAGCAGGAGGGCGTCTGGTTCGTCCCTCACTGGGAGGACGCCGCCCCCGGCCTCGCCGTGGCCGAGGTCAGCCTCGGCGAGCCGGCGCAGGCGTGGACGGCGGAGCAGGTGACGGAGGTCGGGCTGCGCTTCCTGGAGCTGGCGGCCAGGGGCTGACGGCGGAGATCCCGCGAGGAACGCCGCAGTCAAACGGTTCGCGGCCACCACCCCTTTGTGTCAGACTGACGATATGAGCGAGATGCACGTGGGGGACCTGGCCGCCGTCCGCAGCCGCGAGGAGCTGACCGCGCTGATGGCCGACGGGCTGCGGCCGAAGTGGGTGATGTTCTGGGGGCACACCGAGCGCAAGGGCGGTGGCACCCGCCAGGAGTGCCTGAGCCAGTGGTGGCCCGGCGAGTTCACCGTCGACAGGCTCACCTACACCTCCGCCGAGCACTGGATGATGGCCGGCAAGGCCCGGATGTTCGGTGACGAGGAGATCGCGCGGCGGGTGCTCGCGGCCCGGACCCCCGCCGAGGCGAAGAAGCTGGGGCGGCTGGTCAAGGACTTCGACGACGAGGTCTGGGCGGCCGGCCGGTTCGAGCTGGTGGTGGCGGGCAACGTCGCGAAGTTCGGACAGGACGAGGCGCTGCGCGATTACCTCCTGGGCACGGGCGACCGGGTGCTGGTCGAGGCCAGCCCGCTGGACCGGATCTGGGGCATCGGACTCGCCGCCGACGACATCCGGGCCCAACAGCCCGCCGAGTGGCGCGGGTTGAACCTGCTCGGCTTCGCCCTGATGGAGGCGCGGGCACGGTTGGCCGCATGAGCGCGATCGCTCCGCTGCTGGACGGGACGGTGGTGGCCTCGGCCGCCGCCGCCCTGCTCCTGGCGCCGGTGGTGTTGCGGCGGAAGGCCCGGCCCGCACGACGGGAAGGAACGTACGGGCCGGAGCCGCTGCTGGCGGCCGTCGTCGCGCTGATCTACCTCAACCAGGTGCTCGTCGCGGTCTACGTGAACCGGGTGCACCACGGGGACGTCTCCTTCATCGCCCGCCACCTGCCGCCCGGCTGGTTCGACGTGCCCCGCCTGGACTTCCTCGCCGCCCGCTTCCCGGCCCCGGAGCTCCTGGCGCCGTCGGTGCTCCGGGTGCAGGCGTTCCTCGAACTGCCGCTGGTACTGCTGGCGTTCGTCGCCGTCGTCCGGCGGCTGGACCGCGCGCTGTACGTCCGGTTGGCCCGCTCGCCGTTGATCCCGCTCGCCGCCGTCTCGTACACGGTGGCGTTCTGCGCGGTGGAGTGGGACCTGCGGAACCCGTACACCGCGGACGACCTCGTCCTGCGGGTGCTCGCGGCCTGCCTCACACCGCCGCTGATCGCCCGGCTGGCCCGACGCGAACCCGAAGCGGACGCCGAGCCCGCCCGCGGCCCGTTCCGCTTCGCGCTCGACCTGTGGGCGTACGGCCAGCTGATGCTGGTGCTGTACGACACCGCGCTGCTCTACAACCTCGCCCGGCTCGGGGGCCATCTCCCGTCCGCCGCGGCCGCGTTGGCGGTGCTCGTCGCCACCCGTACCCTTCCGCGCCGGATTCCGCGCGGGCGGCCCGGCCCGTACACCGCCGCACTCTCCGGGACGGTCGGCCGGGCACTGGCGCTGTTCCTCGTCCCCGCCCTGTCGATCCGCTACGCGCAGTCCTTCGGCACGCCCGAACTCTCCGCCCTGGCCGGGCTCCTGGTGATCGGGGCGGCGGTCCGCCGGGACGCGCTGCGCCTCCTGCCGCCCGCTCTCGTGGGCGCGCTGGTCGGTTACGCCGTCGCGGCGCTCGCTCCCGGCCCGTACTACGAGGCGACTCTCCTCCGGAGCGCGACCGGCGCACTTCTCGCAACGACCGCCGTCTGCGCGCTCCTTGACACCACTCGGACACGACTGGTCGTGCACTCTTAACTCCCACGCCACATACTGACGCCAGGATGTCACACAGTCAGGGTGCAGATGGACAGGTTGGGGCGATCATGCGCATGCGGCCGACGGCACAATCCGCAGGCCAGCGGCCGGAAGGCGAGCAGCAGGCCGAGGAACTCCGCGCGGAACTGGACGAGTTACTCCGTGCGAGCCGCTACGCGAGCCAACGTGAACGGCGCCTGAACGAGGCGATACGGGCCACCCCGGGCCGCCAGCGGCCGGACGGGGAGCTGCTGCGCCAGCTCGACCAGGCCCGCACGCTCCGCGAAGGCCTGGGCGCCCGCTGCCTCCAACTCAGCGACCAGCTGGAGGCGTTGGAGAGCCGAATCAGACAGCGGCAGCAGCCACCACCGCCGCCACCGCAGCATCAACAGGCCCCGGCTCAGCAGCCACCGCGACAGCAGCAGCCACCTCAGCAGCAGCCGGCGCCCGCCCGGCCCGACCTCGGCGCTCTCACCGAGCGGATCACCGCCCTTCACCGGGCCGGCTCCCTCGCCGAGGCCACCGGGGTGATAGACGCGGCCGCCGCCCGCCTCACCCCCTCCGACGCCGCGCTGCTGGTCGGCATGCTGGCCCGGTACGGTCCGACCGGCGGCTCGCTCCTCCTCGCCCGCAGCATCGCCCGGTCCGCACCCGACCATTCCGTCACCGTGCTCGCCGAGCTGCGCGAACTGGGCCTGGCGGAGGAGGCGGCCGAGGTGTTCCACGCCTTCTGGGGCTACCCGGCCGCCTCCGTCCCCGGCCTGCTCTCCGCGCTGGACCGGGCCGGGCTGGCCGCCGACAGCGCGACGCTGCTCTGGGAGTGGGGGTCCGCGCCGATGCCCGAGCTGACCTCCCTGGCCGCCTGCCTCCAGCAGCACGGCCGGTCCGCCGACGTCAGGACCCTGCTGCGCCAGGCCGCGGGCCGCTCCACCGCCGACCTCGCCGACCTCGCGACCGGGCTGCCGCCGGCGCTCGCCGCCCTCCTGCTGGGCGAACTGGCCGTCCTGCGCCCGCCCGTCGAGGTGGTCCGGCTGGCCGCCGCCCTGGACGGCGCCGGCAGTTCCGGGCTCTACGCGCAGCTGCTGGCCGCGCTGCTCGCCGACGAGGCCCGCCACCGCACCACGCTCGCGGCTCTGCGCACCGCCGGCCTCCCGACCCGCCCGCCCACGGCCCCGCGCTCGCGCTGGGGACGGCGGTAGCGGCGGCCGCACGGGGAACGGCCGCGGGACGGACCGGGGACGGCCAGGGACTGCACTCGGTCCCCGACCGCGGCCCGACCGCGGCCCGACCCCCGGACGGCAAGGAGCCCTCGTCCGCCCCACCAGGGCGGACGAGGGCTCCCGGGCCGTGCCGGACGGAGGCCGCTAGCAGCCGATCAGCCGCGCGCCCAGGTACGCCTTGACCTGGTCCAGCGAGACGCGCTCCTGCGACATGGTGTCGCGGTCGCGGACGGTCACCGCGTTGTCCTCAAGGGTGTCGAAGTCGACGGTGACGCAGAACGGCGTGCCGATCTCGTCCTGGCGGCGGTAGCGCTTGCCGATGGCGCCGGCGTCGTCGAACTCGACGTTCCACGCGGTGCGCAGGTCGGCGGCCAGGCCGCGGGCCTTCGGGGACAGCTCGGCGTTGCGCGACAGCGGCAGGACGGCGACCTTGACCGGGGCCAGGCGCGGGTCGAGCCGCATGCCGACGCGCTTCTCCATGACGCCCTTGGCGTTCGGCGCCTCGTCCTCGAAGTAGGCGTCGATCAGGAAGGCCAGCATGGCGCGGTTGAGGCCGGCCGCCGGCTCGATGACGTACGGGAAGTACCGCTCGCCGGACTCCTGGTCGAAGTACTTCAGGTCCTGGCCGGAGGCCTCGCTGTGCACCCGCAGGTCGTAGTCGGTGCGGTTGGCGACGCCCTCGAGCTCGGAGAACTCGCTGCCACCGAAGTTGAAGCGGTACTCGATGTCCACCGTGCGCTTGGCGTAGTGGGAGAGCTTCTCCTTCGGGTGCTCGAAGAAGCGCATGTTCTCGGTGCGCAGGCCGAGGCCGACGTACCAGTCCCAGCGCTGCTGGAGCCAGTACTCGTGCCACTGCTCGTCCTCGCCCGGCTTGACGAAGAACTCCATCTCCATCTGCTCGAACTCGCGGGTCCGGAAGATGAAGTTGCCGGGGGTGATCTCGTTGCGGAAGCTCTTGCCCGTCTGGGCGATGCCGAACGGCGGCTTCTTGCGCGAAGTGGTCTGGACGGCCTTGAAGTTGGTGAAGATGCCCTGGGCGGTCTCCGGGCGCAGGAACGCCAGGCCGCTCGCCTCCTCGGTGACACCGAGGTGGGTCTTCAGCATGCCCGAGAAGTCCTTGGGCTCGGTGAACTGGCCCTTGGTGCCGCAGTCGGGGCAGTTGACGTCCTGGAGACCGTTCGGCGGCGGGAAGCCGTGCTTGGCCTCGTACTTCTCCTCCAGGTGGTCGGCCCGGTGGCGCTTGTGGCAGGAGAGGCACTCGGTCAGCGGGTCGTTGAAGGTGGCGACGTGGCCGGAGGCCTCCCACACCTCGCGGGCGAGGATCACCGACGAGTCGAGTCCGACGACGTCCTCACGGGCCTGGACCATCGCGCGCCACCACTGGCGCTTGATGTTCTCCTTGAGCTCGACACCCAGCGGCCCGTAGTCCCAGGCGGCACGCGTGCCGCCGTAGATCTCGCTGCAGGGGTAGACGAAGCCACGGCGCTTGCTCAGGCTGACGATCGTGTCGATCTTGTCGGCGGCCACAGTGCTCTCTTCAGTACGTACGGCACGGTCAGGGCACGGCTGGTTGCGCGTACCCGAATACCTCAGGTTACCGGCCATACGGGTACGTGATTCAAATCGGTATCGTCCGGCCGCCCCCACCCTCCGTCACCTTCCGTTCACCCGTCCAAGTGATTTGACAATCATTTCCATGTGAGATGAGAATGATTGTCATGATGATCGGACTGCCTCGACTCGGACTGTCTCGCCGGACCCGCCGCGCCATGGCCCTCGGCGCCACCGCCCTCGCCGCCTCCCTCGTCCTCACCGCCTGCGGGGGCAGCAGCAGCGCCGACAGCGGCTCGGGCAAGCTGAAGGTCGTCGCCTCCTTCTACCCGATGGAGTACCTGGCCCAGCAGATCGGCAAGGAGCACGTCGCGGTCACCGACCTGACCGCCGCCGGCGTCGAGCCGCACGAGCTGGAGCTCACCGCCAAGCAGGTCGGCACGGTCCAGAAGGCCGACGCGATCATCTACCTCAAGGGCCTCCAGCCCACCGTCGACCAGGCCGTCGCGCAGTCGTCCAGCAAGCACAAGATCGACGCCACCGCCGCCAGCCCGCTGGTCGACCACCACCTCGACGAGGGCACCGGGGACGCCGACCACGGCGGCGACGGCCACGGGGCCGACGGCCACAAGCACGAGGACCCGGCCGGCGACCCGCACATCTGGCTCGACCCGACCCGCTACGCGGCGATCGCCAAGAGCGTCGGCGACGAGTTCGCCAAGGCCGACCCGGCCCACGCCGAGGACTACCGGAAGAACACCGACGAGCTGGTCACCAGGCTCACCGCGCTCGACCAGGAGTTCCGGGACGGGCTGAAGGACGCCAAGACCCGGACCTTCGTCACCAGCCACGCCGCGTTCGGCTACCTCGCCGACCGCTACGGCCTCACCCAGGTCGCCATCAACGGCGTCGACCCGGAGTCCGAGCCCACCCCGGCCCGCCTCGCCGCGGTACAGAAGGCCGCCAAGGACAACGGCGTCTCCACCGTCTTCTTCGAGACCCTGGTCAGCCCCAAGCTCGCCGAGACCGTCGCCAAGGACCTCGGCCTTCGGACCGCCGTCCTGGATCCGCTGGAGGGTGTCAAGGACCCGTCCAAGGACGACTACCTGACCGTGATGAAGCAGAACCTGGCCAACCTCCGGGACGCCCTCGGCGCCCCGACCGGGACCGCCCCGGCCGGCACCGCCCCGGCCGGCACCGCCGGGACCGACGCCGCCACCCCCGCCCCCGCGAACTGACGGGACCGAGCACCATGACCGACCCGATACCCCCGGCCGTCCGCCTCCGTGACGCCGTCGCCTCGCGCGGCGGCCGGCCGGTGCTGCGCGGCGTCGACCTCACCGTCCGGCCCGGAGAGGTCGTCGCCCTGCTGGGCGCCAACGGCTCCGGCAAGTCGACCACCGTCAAGGCCGTGATCGGCTCCGTCCCGCTGGAGCACGGCACCCTGGAGCTGTTCGGCACCCCGTTCCGCTCCTTCCGCGCCTGGCACCGGATCGGGTACGTCCCGCAGCGCACCACCGCCGCCTCCGGCGTCCCCGCCACCGTGCGCGAGGTGGTCTCCACCGGACGGCTGCCGCAGCACCGGCTGCTGCCCTTCCGCCGCAAGGACCGCGAGGCGGTGGACC
Source organism: Kitasatospora sp. NPDC054795 (assembly GCF_053611565.1). Taxonomy (NCBI): domain Bacteria; kingdom Bacillati; phylum Actinomycetota; class Actinomycetes; order Kitasatosporales; family Streptomycetaceae; genus Kitasatospora; species Kitasatospora sp. NPDC054795. The sequence continues at coordinate 41,947 of NZ_JBSHAP010000032.1, read as the reverse complement.
GCGCGCTGGCCGCCGTCGGCATGCTGGAGCGGGCCTCGGACGGCGTGGCCGACCTGTCCGGCGGCCAGCAGCAGCGGGTGCTGATCGCCCGTGCCCTGGTCGGCTCCCCCGACCTGCTGATCATGGACGAGCCGATGGCCGGCGTCGACGCCGCCAGCCAGCAGGTGCTCGCCGACACCCTGCGCACCGAGGTCGGCCGCGGCGCCTCCGTCCTCCTCGTGCTGCACGAACTCGGACCGCTGGAACCGCTGATCGACCGCGCCGTGGTGCTGCGGGACGGCTGCGTCGCCCACGACGGCCCGCCCGTGCCCAACACCGGCCTGCACGCTCTGCCCGGCCACGACCACGTCCACCCGCACGCCGACCTGACCCCGCCGAGGCTGCTCGCATGACCGAGATGCTGTCCTACGACTTCATGCAGCGGGCCCTGCTCGCCGCCGTCCTGGTCGGGATCACCGCGCCGGCCGTCGGCATCTACCTGGTGCAGCGCCGCCAGGCCCTGATGGGCGACGGCATGGGCCACGTCGCGATGACCGGCGTCGGCCTCGGCTTCATCTTCCAGACCAGCCCGGTCTGGATGGCCGTGCTGGTCTGCGTGCTCGGCGCCGTCACCATGGAGCTGGTCCGCTCGCGCGGCAACCAGCGCGGCGACATCGCCCTCGCGATGCTCTTCTACGGCGGCATGGCCTGCGGCAAGCTGCTGGTCTCGATGTCCGCCCAGGCCGGGGCCGGCTCGCTGGAGAGCTACCTGTGGGGCTCGATCCTCACCGTCGCCCCCGCGGACCTGGCCACCATCGCGGTGCTCGGCGCGGTGGTCATCGCGGTCACCGTCGGCCTGCGCCGCCAGCTCTTCGCGATCTGCCAGGACGAGGACTTCGCCCGGGTCACCGGCGTGCCCGTGCGCACCCTCAACCTGCTGCTCGCGGTGATGGCCGCGGTCACCGTCACGGTCGCCATGCGGGTGGTCGGGCTGCTGCTGGTCAGCGCGCTGATGGTGGTCCCGGTGGTCGCCGCCCAGCAGCTCACCCGCTCCTTCGCCGCCACCCAGGCCGCCTCGATCGCGCTCGGCGTGGTCGTCTCGCTGGCCGGCGTCACCGGCTCCTACCACCTCGACGTGCCCTCCGGCCCGGCCATCGTGCTGCTCGCCATCGCGGTCTTCGCGGTGTTCAGCCTGCTCGCCGCGCCCCTGGCCCGGCGGCGCCACCGCGGCGCGGGCGAGAACGGACCGAAGGTGTGCGACGTCGAACTGCCGGGGCAGGCCGTCTCCGGGCCGTCCGGCACGACCACCCCTGAGCGGCGGGCCGGGCTGGCACAATGATGTGCGAGACGCCCACGACCCCAGGAGGACCCACGGTGACCACCGCAGGCCCGTCGCCGCGCGCCCGCTCGACCCGGCAGCGTGCCGCCGTCTCGGCAGCCCTGGACGAGATCGCGGACTTCCGCAGCGCGCAGGAGCTCCACGACCTGCTCAAGCACCGCGGGGACTCCGTCGGTCTGACCACGGTCTACCGCACGCTCCAGTCGCTCGCGGACGCCGGTGAGGTGGACGTGCTGCGCACCGCCGACGGCGAGGCGGTCTACCGCCGGTGCAGCAGCGGTCACCACCACCACCTGGTCTGCCGGCACTGCGGCGCGACCGTCGAGGTGGAGGGCCCCGCAGTGGAGCGCTGGGCCAACTCGGTCGCCGCCGAGCACGGCTTCAGCGACATCGCGCACACCCTGGAGATCTTCGGGACCTGTGCGGAGTGCGCCAAGAAGGCCTGAGCCGCCGACACGAAGGAGAGGACCCGCCGGGCAGATCCCGGCGGGTCCTCTCCTTTTCGTCCGGCACGGCCCTGGGGACCGTACGCCCGTCAGCGCTGGGACGGCACCGGCGCGCCGACCTCGTTGGGGATCGCCCCGCCGAAGCGCCGGTCGCGCATCGCGTACTGCTCGCAGGCGCGCCACAGGTCACGGCGGTCGAAGTCCGGCCAGAGCACGTCCTGGAACACGAACTCGGCGTAAGCCGACTGCCAGAGAAGGAAGTTGGAGGTGCGCTGCTCGCCGCTGGGGCGCAGGAAGAGGTCCACGTCCGGCATGTCCGGGTGGTACATGTACTTGGCCAGGGTCTTCTCGTTGACCTTCTTCGGGTCGAGCTTCCCGGCCGCGACGTCCTGGGCGATCGCCTGCGCCGCATCGGCGAGTTCGGCCCGGCCGCCGTAGTTGACGCACATGTAGAGCGTGACGGCGTCGTTGTCCTTGGTCTGCTCCTCGGCGACCTGGAGCTCCTGGACGACGCTCTTCCACAGCTTGGGCATCCGGCCCGCCCACCGGATCCGCACGCCCATCGCGTCCATCTCGTCGCGGCGGCGGGCGATGACGTCCCGGTTGAAGTTCATCAGGAACTTCACCTCGTCGGGCGAGCGCTTCCAGTTCTCGGTGGAGAACGCGTACAGCGAGATGTTCTTGACACCGAGCTCGATGGCGCCCTTGAGGACGTCCAGCACCACGGACTCGCCGACCTTGTGGCCCTCGGTGCGGGGCAGCCCGCGCTCCTTGGCCCAGCGGCCGTTGCCGTCCATCACGATCGCGACGTGCTCGGGGACCAGCTCGCCGGGGATCTTCGGGGGCTGTGCGCCGCTGGGGTGCGGGGTCGGGGGGACGTACGTCCGCTGCTTGCCGCCGCCGAAGAGCCGTCGCGCTGCCATGTGCTCACTTCTCCACGTATCTCATCGAGCGGATGCCCCGCTCCAGGTGCCACTGCAGATAGGCCGCGACCAGGCCGCTGCCCTCCCGCCAGTACCGCGGCTCGCAGGCGTCGGCCGTCTGCCAGTCCCCTGACAGCAGCGCCCCGAGCAGTACCAGTGTCTCAGGGGAGGGTACGGCACATCCGGGCACTCGGCAGTCCCCGCAGAGCACCCCGCCCGCGGGGAGGGAGAAGAAACGGTTCGGCCCTTCCAGGCCGCATTTGGCGCAGTCGGTGAAGCTCGCGCCGTACCCGTTCACCGCGAGCGAGCGCAGCAGGAAGGCGTCCAGTACCAGGTGCGACTCGTGCAGCCCGGCCGCCAGCGTGCGCAGCCCACCGACCAGCAGCAGGTACTGCTGGACGGCCGGCTCGCCCTCGTTCTCGGCGAACCGCTCGGCGGTCTCCAGCATCGCGGTGCCGGCCGTGTAGCGGCCGTAGTCGGCGACGATCGGGCCGCCGTACGGCGCGATGGTCTCCACCTGGGTGCAGAGCGGCAATCCGCGGCCGATCAGCTCACTCCCCCGGCTGAAGAACTGCACGTCCACGTGCGAGAACGGCTCCAGGCGGGCACCGAACTTGGACTTGGTCTTCCGCACCCCGCGCGCCACCGCCCGCACCTTGCCGTACTTGCGGGTCAGCAGGGTGATGATCCGATCGGCCTCGCCGAGCTTCTGCGCCCGCAGCACGACGCCGTCGTCCCGGAAAAGACTCATGGGGACCATTCTCCCCCACCGCCCCCCGGCGCCGGACAGCCGTGTTGCCCGCACCGGCGGCCGTGGGGGAGGCCATGCGGTGCGGGTCACGGCGGGCCCGGGGTGGGGAGTCCAAGGCCCGTTGTGGGGGATTCGGAGATGGTCTGCGGGTTCCGGAGGTCCGGACGGCGCTCGGCGGGCGGTGGTGGTGGCCGGTGATCGTGAGCAGTGATCGTGAGCGGTGATCGTGAGCGGTGATCGTGAGCGGTGAGAGGTGGTCGGCGAGCAGCGCTGCGGGCGGGCCGGCGGGCGGGCGGTGCTACTTGTACGGGGTCCTGGTCGCCGCCTCCAGCAGCGCCCCGACCCGGGACTTCGGCAGGTCCAGGCAGCCCCCGACCGCGGCGAGCGCGTCGCGCTCCTGCGGCAGGTAGCGCCCGTCCGCCAGGGCGATCGCCGCGCCCTGCAGCAGCAGCCGCTCGCGGCCGTGGTGGGCCAGGTGCGGGGTGAGCGGTTCGAGCACCGCGTGCAGTTCGACGGCCAGTCCGCCGGACATCCCCCGGGCGTCGTGGAGTTCGCCGCCGAGCCCGGAGAGCGCGGCGAGCGCGGCCAGCACCTGGGCCTCGCCGCAGTCCTCGAACCCGGCCTCGCGGACCGCCGCGCAGGCCGCGTCGCGGGCCGCCCGGTGGGCGGTGCCGCCAGCCGCGAGCAGGGCCAGCGCGATGGTGTACTGGGCGTCCCGCAGCATCGCGCCGAGGCGCACGCTGGTGGGCTGCTCCAGACTCTCGACGCCGTACCGGCCGTGGCAGCCGGTGCACTGCACACTGCCGATCACCGGACCGAGCGGGACCACCGGGGTCCCCAGCAACCGCAGCCACCGCCGGCCGTGCTGCCGGCGGTAGTTGCGGTCCCCGCCACAGCCCGGGCAGAAGAAGTCACCGAGAACATCAGTCCGCCACCGCGGGCGAACACCCCACAACCTGGTCACGGCGCCACTCCCCAGACATGGCAGGCGGCCTGCTCGACAATGGGCAGGTCACGCGACCGGACACCGAGGCCGTCCCACCGACCCGGCTTTCCGGTGGATCGATGTTGCCACGGTTACCGGCACGTGTCAGTACCTCGAACGGCTTCCGATTCGAAAAAATGTGGCGCAGGACACAACCCCAGGCCGGCACGGCGAAGGGCCGCCCCGCGGGACGGCCCTTCGCACACCACCCGTTCGAATTAGCCGCGCTGCGAGCGGTTGACGGCGCTGATCATGGCCTTCAGCGAGGCCAGCACGGTGTTGCCGTCGATGCCCACGCCCCACAGCACCTTGCCGTCCACCGCGCACTCCACGTACGCGGCGGCCTGGGCGTCGCCGCCCTCGCTCAGCGCGTGCTCGGCGTAGTCCAGGACGCGCACGTCCACGCCGATCCGGGCCAGCGCGTCGGCGAAGGCCGAGACCGGGCCGTTGCCGGTACCGGTCAGGGTGGTCGGGACGCCGTCCACCAGGGCCTCGGCGGTCAGCGCGTCCCGGCCGTCCTCGGTGGTCAGGGTGCGCGAACCGCTCAGCGAGATCCGGCCCCACGGGTTGTCGGTGGTCGGCAGGTACTCGTCCTCGAAGACCCGCCAGATCTCGGCCGGGCTGACCTCGCCGCCCTCGGCGTCGGTCTTGGCCTGGATGATCCGGGAGAACTCGATCTGCATCCGGCGCGGCAGGTCCAGCTTGTGGTCGTTCTTCAGCACATACGCCACGCCGCCCTTGCCGGACTGGCTGTTGACCCGGATGACCGCCTCGTAGGTGCGGCCGACGTCCTTCGGGTCGATCGGCAGGTACGGCACGCCCCAGGTGTGCTCGTGCACCGGTACGCCCGCGGCCCTGGCGTCCGCCTCCAGGACGTCGAAGCCCTTCTTGATGGCGTCCTGGTGCGAGCCGGAGAAGGAGGTGTACACCAGGTCGCCGGCGTACGGGTGGCGCGGGTGCACCTCCATCTGGTTGCAGTACTCGGCGGTGCGGCGCACCTCGTCGATGTCGGAGAAGTCGATCTGCGGGTCGATGCCCTGCGAGAACAGGTTCATCCCCAGCGTCACCAGGTCGACGTTGCCGGTCCGCTCGCCCTGGCCGAACAGGCAGCCCTCGATGCGGTCGGCACCCGCCATGTAGGACAGCTCGGCGGAGGCGACGGCGGTGCCGCGGTCGTTGTGCGGGTGCACCGACAGGCAGACGAACTCACGGCGGGACAGGTGGCGCGACATCCACTCGAACTGGTCGGCCTGGACGTTCGGGGTGGCCCGCTCGACGGTGGCGGGCAGGTTCAGGATGATCTCACGGCCCTCGCCCGGCTGCCAGACGTCCATGACCGCCTCGCAGACCTCCAGCGCGAAGTCCAGCTCGGTGTCGACGAAGATCTCCGGCGAGTACTGGTAGCCGAAGACGGTGTCGTCGCCCAGCAGCTTCTCCGCGTACTCCATCACCAGCCGGGTGCCCTCGGTGGCGATCGCCCTGGTGGCCGCCCTGTCGTTGCGGAACACCACCCGGCGGAACAGCGGCGCGGTCGCGTTGTACAGGTGGACGGTCGCCCGCGGGGCTCCGACCAGCGACTCCACGGTCTTCTCGATCAGCTCCTCGCGGGCCTGGGTCAGCACCGAGATGGTGACGTCCTCGGGGATCGCCCCCTCCTCGATCAGCGAGCGCACGAAGGCGTGGTCGGTGGCCCCGGAGGAGGGGAAGCCGACCTCGATCTCCTTGTAGCCCATCTTCACCAGCAGGTCGAACATCATGCGCTTGCGGGCCGGCGACATCGGGTCGATCAGCGCCTGGTTGCCGTCCCGCAGATCGGTGGAGAGCCAGCGCGGCGCCTTGGTGATCACCTTCTCCGGCCAGCTGCGGTCCGCCAGGTCGACGGTGCCGAACGGCAGGTAGCGCCCGTGCCGCATGCCCGAGGGCCGCTGGCGCACCGAGGCGGCGGTGATCGGGGTGGGGCGGTCGACGAAGGGACGGCCGGCGGGAACGGACGCGGCGGAGTTCTGCTCGGTCATGGAGGTGACTCGGCTTCCTGTGATGCGTGGTGCGGGCGGGTCGGGAGGGGTCAACACCTGGTCGACACCGACTGGCCGGCCTCGGCTGCCGCTCGCGATACACCATTGGATCGCCGATCGCGCGCACAGCTCGTTCCCCGCGGCGAGGGTGCCGGCCCGGTGGACTACAGGCCCTCGACGCGGCAGCTAAGAAGAAGCAGCCCGTTGCGCATGATGGCCCCAGCGTAACCCAGCGCCGCGCGCCCCCGAAGTGATCCGGGCTTCCGTTCCACTCCTTGAGACATCGACCGGCCATGCCAAAGGTGGTGACAACCGGTCATCGAGGCCTCACCCTGGGCCACATGACTGCAGCAGTACCGATCTGCACGATCGTCCCGCCGTACGTCCTGGACCGCCTCGCCGAGGCCGGTCACGAACCCGCCGTCCACTCCCTGGCCCTCGACGCGGCGCACCGCGCGGCCCGACTCTCCCCGCCCCCGCCCGTCGCCGCCGCCCCCGGCCTCAACCGGGTCATCTACGACGCCGGACACGGCCAGCGGCTGCCCGGGCGCAGCGTGCGCACCGAGGGCCGCGGCGCGTCCTCCGACAGCTCCGTCAACCACGCCTACGACGGCCTCGGCGCCACCTTCGCGCTCTACGCCGACGTCTTCGGCCGGCACTCGATCGACGACCGGAACCTGCGGCTGGACGCCAGCGTCCACTACGGCCGCAACTACGACAACGCCTTCTGGAACGGCCACCAGATGGTGTTCGGCGACGGCGACAACGTGGTGTTCGGCGACTTCACCGCCTGCATCGACGTCATCGGCCACGAACTCACCCACGGCGTCACCCAGTTCACCGCCGGGCTGGACTACCAGGACCAGCCCGGCGCGCTCAACGAGTCGGTCTCCGACGTCTTCGGCTCGCTGGTCAAGCAGTACTCGCTGCACCAGAGCGCCGCCGACGCCGACTGGCTGATCGGCGCCGGGCTGCTCGCCCCGGGCGTGCAGGGCGTGGCGCTGCGCTCGATGAAGGCGCCCGGCACCGCCTACGACGACCCGCAGCTGGGCAAGGACCCGCAGCCCGCGCACATGCGGGACTACGTGAACACCTCCCAGGACAACGGCGGGGTGCACATCAACTCCGGCATCCCCAACCACGCGTTCTACCTGCTGGCCACCGCGCTCGGCGGCTCGGCCTGGGAGCGCGCGGGGCGGATCTGGTACGACGCGCTGACCGGGCGCACGCTGCCCGCCGACGCCGACTTCACCGCCTTCGCCCGGGCCACCGTGGCCGCCGCCAAGGCCCGCTACCCCGACGACCGGTCGGTCGTGGACACCGTCACGGCCTCCTGGGCACAGGTCGGGGTCAGCCCGGGGTGACCCTCCGGGGGCGCGGCCCGCGGGGCCCGCCCGGAGCCCCAGGAGCCCGTCCGGAGCCACCGGAGCGTGCCTGAAGGGTGGTTGAGACCGGGTTGAGGCGGGCTTAAGGTCACGGTCCGGGAAAAGCCCGGCAAAACCCCTCCCTGCGTAGCACCATGGACACCATGCGTATCCAGGTGACCCGGACCGGCGGTTTCGCGGGGCTCGTCCGCCAGGCGGAGATCGACACCGCCGACCGCACGGACGCCCCGCACGTGCACGCGCTCGCCCGCGAGGCCGTCGCGGGCGGGCTGCGCGCGCCCTCGTACGGGGTGCCGGACGGCTTCCACTACGAGATCACCGTCGACGGCCGGTCGGTGTACTGCGCCGACCCGAAGCTCACCGACTCGCAGCGCGAGCTGATCTCCCTGGTGCTGCGCGAGGGCGCGTAGCACCAGGGCCGGGGCACCGGGGCCGCGCAGCAGGGCCCGCCCGCAGAGCGCGGAGGACCCGGCGGCCCCGGAGGGTCAGAGCCAGCCGTCGAGCGCGGCCAGGAAGCCGGCCGGGTCGTCCCGGTGGACGGTGTGGCCCGCGCCGGGCACGGTGCGCACCTCGAAGCCCCGGGCGCGCAGCGCCCGGGCGCTGGACGCGTCCACCAGCAGGCTGCGGTCGGCCAGCACCGCCAGCGAGGGCACCGCCGGCCCGGTCGGCAGGTCCGAGCGCTGGTCGGCCAGGGCCCACGCCGAGTCCTCGTCCCAGGCGGCCGCGGCGGCGAGTTCGGCGTCCACGTCGTCCGGTTCCCAGCTCGGGCTGAGCGCGACGATCTGCTCCCGGGTGAGGTGCCTCAGCTCCGCCATCACCCGCGGGTCCATCCCGGTCTGGGCGAACCGCCAGGCCGGATCGACGTACACCGCGCGGGCCGGCTCCAGCCGTTCGACCGCGCCCGCCAGCGCGATGCCGCCCAGCGAGTGGCCGATCGCGAGCTCGACGCCGGTCGGCAGGTTCTCCACCAGGTCGTCGGAGTACGCCTCCAGGGGGTAGCGCTCCAGCGGGCTCCCGCCGGTGCCGCGCGGGCTGCGCCCGTGCCCGCGCAGGTCCACCGCGAGTACCCGGTAGCCCCGCTCGGCCAGCGCCGGACCGATCAGCCGCCAGGTGCGGTGGTCGGACATGATGCCGTGCACCAGCACGGCCAGCCGGTCCCCACGGCCCCACTCCCGGGTGTGCAACTTCATCGCGCTGTGCCCCTTCTGACGTCGCGTACGGCCGGACCACGGCGAGGGCCCGCCCGGACGCACAACGTCCGAACGGGCCCAAGGCCTCCCGGCGGCTCGAACCCGCCGGTCCGGAGCCCGGACTCAGAAGCCGAGCTTGCGCAGCTGCTTGGGGTCGCGCTGCCAGTCCTTGGCGACCTTGACGTGCAGGTCCAGGTAGACCGGCGTGCCGAGCAGCGCCTCGATGTGCTTGCGGGCGGTGGTGCCGACGTGCTTGAGCCGCGAGCCCTTGGCGCCGATCACGATCGCCTTCTGGCTCTGCCGCTCGATGTAGACGTTGGCGTGGATGTCCAGCAGCGGGCGGTCCGCCGGGCGGCCCTCGCGCGGCAGCATCTCCTCGACCACCACGGCCAGCGAGTGCGGCAGTTCGTCGCGCACGCCCTCCAGCGCGGCCTCGCGGATCAGCTCGGCGACCATGATCTGCTCGGGCTCGTCGGTGAGGTCGCCCTCCGGGTAGAGCTGGTCGCCCTCCGGCAGCAGCTTGGTGAGAAGGTCGGCGACCAGTTCCACCTGCTTGTCGCCCACGGCGGAGACCGGGATGATCTCGGCCCACTCGAAGCCCAACTCGATGCCGAGCTGGTGGATGGCGATCAGCTGCTCGGCCAGGCGCTTGGAGTCGACCAGGTCGGTCTTGGTGACGATGGCGACCTTCGGGGTCTTCTTGATCCCGGCGATCTCCTTGGCGATGAACTTGTCGCCCGGGCCGATCTTCTGGTCGGCGGGCAGGCAGAAGCCGATCACGTCGACCTCGGCCCAGGTGCTGCGGACCAGGTCGTTGAGGCGTTCGCCGAGCAGGGTGCGCGGCTTGTGCAGGCCGGGGGTGTCGACCAGGACGAGCTGGGCGTCCGGGCGGTGCACGATGCCGCGCACGGTGTGCCGGGTGGTCTGCGGGCGGTCGGAGGTGATCGCGACCTTCGTCCCCACCAGGGCGTTGGTCAGGGTCGACTTGCCCGCGTTGGGCCGGCCGACGAAGCACGCGAACCCGGAGCGGTACGAGGAGGAAGGGGCATTCATGGGCTCCATTCTCCCTGATCACCGGAGCCCCGCCGTCCGGGCCCACCCCCGGGGATGTTCGGGGGCGCGTTCAGCCCTTCTTCCCGCCCTTCCCGTCCTTGCCGTCGGTGGGGATCAGCGAGACCACGACCAGCACCAGCAGGAAGCCGAGCGAGCCGAAGAGCCAGAGCTCCGACTTGGTCTCCTGCCACTTGCCCAGCCCCATCACGAACAGCAGCAGCCCGGCGAAGAACGCCACCGCCCCCATGCCCCAGCCCCCTCAGCGCATCCACTCCCCCGGTGAGATTATCTGCTGGGGATGGGCCGGGACCATGCCCCTCGACACGGCCGCCGAAGGCCCGGGGCACGGGCCCCCGGCGGCCCCGCCCAGGCCTCCCACCGGGCCCCGCCGGGCCTCAGCGCGCCTCGGCGAACACCCGCAGCGCCCCGTCCGGCCCGGCCAGCAGCACCGGCGTCCCGGCCCCGCCCAGGTCCCGTACGGCCGCCAGGTCCGCCTCGGCCGGCTGCTCCGCCTCGCTCACCACGGCCGCCGCCTCCAGCGACCTGGCACCGCTGGCCACCGCCATCGCCACCGCCGCCTGGAGGGCGCTCAGCCGCAGCGACTCCAGCGCGACCGTCCCGGCCACGTAGGTGCGTCCGGTCTCGTCACGCACCGCGGCCCCCTCGGCGACGCCGTTGCGGGCGCGGGCCGAGCGGGCCAGGGTGATGATCTTCTTGTCTTCGGGGTCGAGCTCGACGATGTCACTCATGCCGCCGAGCATAGGCACCCGGCGCCGCTCAGTGGCCGACCGGGTGGGTCGGCCCCGGGTTCGGGTGCAGGACCTTGACGAAGGTCTTCGGCCCGGAGGGCAGCGGCTCCTCGCGCTCCTCGCGCCCGATGCGCTCGCGCCAGAACGGGTTGTCGTGCGGCAGGTGGCTGCTCACCCGGCCGTACATCCCGAAGGTCGTCAGGACGATCCCGAAGATGAACGCGAACAGCACGTTCGACATCCGGAAGTTGAGGATGTTCGCGTCCGGCCGCCCCAGCACCGTCAGGCCGTAGAAACCGGACAGGACGAACAGCACGCCCACCGCCATGTTGAGGTTGGACGCGAAGTTCCCGCCGATCACCGCCCCCACCAGCAGCACCGCGCCCGCCACGATGGACAGGATGGCCAGCGCCCCGTTGGTCGACAGCCCGGCGACCTGGTCGCCGTGGGTGGACAGGAAGCCGGGGTGGTCGGCCAGCCCCAGGCCCCCGAAGACGATCAGGAAGATCCCCCCCGCCCCCGCCCCGATCCGCCACACCATGGCGAGACGGCGGTCGACGGGCTTCAGCGAGTCTTGCAGCTTCATGGCGACCTCCAGGGCACGCCCTAACTGTAGGGATGGAGCTTCTCCATGTGCGGGGTCTCGTGCATGTAGAGCGAGCCGCACTGCTGGCAGCAGCGAAGCCCGGTGCCCCACTCCTCCTCGGGCCGCGTCTCGGCGTCGTCGGGTATGTCCCGGCCGCAGAGCGCCACCGACAGGTCCTCGTCCCGCACCACGTGCCAGGACTTGACTCCGCCGGCCGCCCCCTGCGGGCCGTACTCCGCGCGAAGTTTGTGCGTCATGCCCTCCATGGTCGCTCGGCGACCGCCCGCCCGCTACTCGCCCGCCGGGGCCCCGGCGTCCTCGGTGCGGCGGACGGGGGCGGCGACCATGGAGCCGATCCGGTTGCGGCGGCCGGCCGAGGACTCGGCGGTCAGCAGGATGCCGGTCAGGCCGCCCCCGACCGGCTCGGGCAGCGGGATCTCGCAGGACGAGCCGGGAATCGGCACCCGGCCCAGGTGCTTGGCCAGCAGGCCGCCGACGGTCTCGACGTCCTCGTCCTCCAGCTCGATGCCGAACAGCTCGCCCAGGTCCTCCACCAGCAGCCGGGCGGTGATCCGGTACGAGCCGTCGCCGAGGTCCTCCACCGGGGCGATCTCCCGGTCGTACTCGTCGGTGATCTCGCCGACGATCTCCTCCAGGACGTCCTCGATGGTGACCAGCCCGGCCGTGCCGCCGTACTCGTCGATCACGATCGCCACGTGCGAGCGGCGCTGCTGCATCTCGCGCAGCAGGTCGCCGGCCGGCTTGGAGTCGGGGACGAAGACGGCCGGGCGCATCACCGCGCCGACCTCCTCGGACTCCGCGTCCCGGTTGATGTGGGTGCGCCGCACCAGGTCCTTGAGGTAGACGATGCCGACCACGTCGTCCTCGTTGTCGCCGACCACCGGGATGCGCGAGAAGCCGGAGCGCAGCGCCAGGGTGAGCGCCTGCCGGACGGTCTTGTGCCGCTCGATCATCACCAGGTCGGTGCGCGGCACCATCACCTCGCGCACGATGGTGTCACCCAGCTCGAAGACCGAGTGCACCATCCGGCGCTCCTCGTCCTCGATCACGTCGTCCTTCCCGGCGAGGTCCACCAGGGCCCGCAGCTCCGCCTCCGAGGCGAACGGACCCTCCCGGTAGCCCTTGCCCGGGGTCAGCGCGTTGCCGAGCAGGATCAGCAGCCGCGGGATCGGGCCCAGCACCGCGGCCAGCGGCAGCAGCACGAAGGAGGCCGCGGTCGCGGTGGTGATCGGGTGCTGGCGCCCGATCGTGCGCGGCGAGACCCCCATCGCGACGAAGGACACCAGCACCATCACGCCGAACGCCAGCAGCACGGCCTGCCAGGTGGGCGTCACGTTGCGCACGCACACCACGGTGACCAGGACGGCCGCCGCCATCTCGCTGGCCACCCGGATCAGGGTGGCCAGGTTGAGGTAGCGGATCGGGTCGGAGGCGACGGTCAGCAGCCGCGCGGAGCCGCGCCGGCCGCTGCGCACCGCCTCCTCCGCCCGGAACCGGGAGACCCGGGAGATGCCCGCCTCGGCGCACGCGGCCAGCCAGCCGAGCACGACGAGCAGCACGGCACCGAGGATGAAGCTCGTACTCTCACCGCTCACAGGGGTTCGGGCTCCGCGCTCAGTGGGTGGTGGGGGCCGGGGAGATGCCGCCGAGGCCGCGGCCTGCCCGCCAGTCGTCCAGGATGCGCTTCTGGAGGGCGAACATCTCCTCCTCTTCCTCCGGCTCCTCGTGGTCGTAGCCGAGGACGTGCAGCACCCCGTGCACGGTGAGCAGTTGCAGCTCCTCGTCCATCGAGTGCTTGGAGGGGGCGGCCTGGCCCTGCTGCTCGGCGACCTCGGGGCAGAGCACGATGTCGCCGAGCAGGCCCTGCGGCAGCTCGTCGCCGTCCTTGCCGGGACGCAGCTCGTCCATCGGGAAGGACATCACGTCGGTGGGCCCGGGCAGGTCCATCCACTGGATGTGCAGCTCCTCCATCGCCGCACTGTCCACCAGGATCACGGACAGTTCTGACTGCGGGTGGATCCGCATCTTGTCCAGGGCGAAGCGGGCGACGTCGAGGATGGACTCCTCGTCGGCTTCCCAACCGGACTCGTTGGCGATGTCGATCGACATGACGGGCTGTGTGCTCAGCTTTCGGTGCGATGGGACTGTCGGGGAGCGCGGGGCGCGGTGGCCTTGCCGGGGCGCCGCTGGGCGGGCTTGCGGGGAGCCGGGGAGCCGTCCTCGGCCTCCTGCCGGGCGTCCCAGCGCTCGTAGGCGTCCACGATCCGGCCGACCAGCTTGTGGCGGACCACGTCGGTGCTGGTGAGGACGGAGAAGTGGATGTCGGGCACGTCGGCCAGGATCTCCTGGACGACCTTGAGTCCGCTGCGGGTGCCGCCCGGGAGGTCGATCTGGCTGGTGTCGCCGGTGACCACCACCCGGGAGTTGAACCCGAGGCGGGTGAGGAACATCTTCATCTGCTCGGGCGAGGTGTTCTGGGCCTCGTCGAGGATGATGAAGGCGTCGTTGAGGGTGCGGCCGCGCATGTACGCGAGCGGGGCGACCTCGATGGTGCCGGCCGCCATCAGGCGCGGGATGGAGTCCGGGTCCATCATGTCGTGCAGCGCGTCGTACAGCGGGCGCAGGTACGGGTCGATCTTCTCGTAGAGGGTGCCGGGCAGGAAGCCCAGCCGCTCCCCCGCCTCGACCGCCGGGCGGGTCAGGATGATCCGGTTGACCTCCTTGGCCTGGAGGGCCTGGACGGCCTTGGCCATCGCCAGGTAGGTCTTGCCGGTGCCGGCCGGGCCGAGGCCGAAGACGATCGTGTGCTTGTCGATCGCGTCGACGTAGCGCTGCTGGTTGAGGGTCTTCGGGCGGATCGTGCGGCCCCGGTTGGACAGGATGTTCGCGGTGAACACCTGGGAGGGCGCCGGGCTGTCCGGGTCCTGTTCCTGGCTGCGGAGCATGGCGATGGAGCGCTCCACGGAGTCCTCCGTCAGGGGCTGGCCGGTGCGCAGCACCAGCATCATCTCGTTGAAGAGCCGCTGCACGAGGGCGACCTCGGCCCGGGCTCCGGTGGCGGTCACCTCGTTGCCGCGGACGTGGATGTCGGCGGCGGGGAAGCCCTGCTCGATCACGCGCAGCAGCGAGTCCGCGGTGCCGAGCAGGGTGACCATCGGGTGCTTCTCGGGGATGACGATCCGGGCGCTGACGCGGCCGTCGTCGGCCGGTTCGGTGCGCGACTGTCCGTTGGTACGGGTCTGCGATGTGTCACTCATAGGTCGGCGCTGGGGCCTGCCTCATCCCATCCGTGGTCTCGGGTGCCGCTCGGTGTCTCCGGGGCACCAGGGTACGCCGCGAGCGTGATCGCCGTGGCGGGCGGCGGGGCCGCACCCGACGATGCTGCGGCAGATCGGAGGCCGATGCGAGCGTATTTTTCCCGCCGGCCGCGGCTCGGCGGTTCCCGGGCCGGTCACGACGGGCGGCGGGCCGGGACGGGCACCCGGTCGAGGTCGGCGGCCAGCACCAGTTCCCCGTCGAAGTGCTTGCGGGCGTCGGCCAGGTGCTGGCCGAGGTCCGGGTAGCGCTGCGAGAAGTGGGTCAGCACCAGGGTGCGCACCCCGGCCTCGGCGGCGACCTTGGCGGCCTGCCCGGCGGTGAGGTGGCCGTGCTCCTCCGCGAGGCGGGCGTCGGCGTCGGTGAAGGTCGCCTCGACGACCAGCAGGTCGGCGCCCTCGGCGAGGGTGTGCACGCCCTCGCACAGGCGGGTGTCCATCACGAAGGCGAACTTCTGGCCCGGCCGCGGCTCGCTGACCTCGCCCAGCGTGACGGTGCGGCCGTCCACCTCGATCGCGCCCTCGTGCTGGAGCCGGCCGACCGCCGGGCCGCGCACGCCGAGCGCGGCGAGCCGCTGCGGCACCAGCCGGCGGCCGTCCGGCTCGGACAGCCGGTAGCCGAAGGACTCCACCGGGTGGTCCAGCCGGACGGCGTCCAGCGCGAAGCGGGCGCCGGGCGCGGGCAGCGGCCCGGGCTCGTCGATCGGCCGGGGCCGCAGCACGGCCGTCTCGTGGTAGGCGGTGGAGTGCCGCAGCCGCTCGAAGTAGACCTCGCCGGAGGCCGGGAAGTAGACGTCGACGGGGTGCGGGACCCGGTCGAGGTTGATCCGCTGGATCACCCCGGCGAGGCCCAGGCAGTGGTCCCCGTGGAAGTGGGTGACGGCGATCCGGGTGATCTGGGTGGCCGTGACCCCGGCGTGCAGCATCTGGCGCTGGGTGCCCTCGCCGGGGTCGAACAGCAGGCCCTCGCCGTCCCAGCGCAGCAGGTAGCCGTTGTGGTTGCGGTGCCGGGTGGGCACCTGGCTGGCGGTGCCGAGGACGACGAGTTCGCGCTGGGACACCTGCGCTCAGACCATGCTCTCGGTCATCTTCGCCCCGCCGAGCACGTGGACGTGCGCGTGGAAGACGGTCTGCCCGGCGCCCGCACCGGTGTTGAAGATCAGCCGGTAGTCCTCGATGCCCTCGTCCCTGGCCACCGCGCCCGCCTCGGCGAGCAGTTCGCCGGCGATCTCCGGCTCGGCGGCGGCCAGCGCGGCCGCGTTCGGGTAGTGCGCGTGCGGGACCACCAGCACGTGCACGGGCGCCTTGGGAGCGATGTCGCGGAAGGCGAGGGTGCGCTCGGTCTTGCGCACCACGGTCGCCGGGATCTCGCCCGCCACGATCTTGCAGAACAGGCAGTCGGGCTGCGGCTCGCCGGCCATGGTTCCCTCCTCGGGATCGGTACGTCGGGTGGTGGGGCCGTACGGGCGCAGCCTAGCCGAGCGGGGCGACGGCCTGCTGGTACTCCTGGAGGTGCTTCCAGCGCACCGAGCGCATGCCGACGATGTCGCCCTCGTCCGTGTCGAAGTCCTCGGTGAGGAAGGAGACCGCGAGGATGACGAAACCGATCAGCCAGCGCCTGGTGAGCCGCCAGGTGTTGGGCCGCATCACGCCCTTGCGGCGCACCACCCGCATCGCCATGACCCCCTTGCCGACGCTGAAGCCGGTCAGCCGGGCGAGCACCACCTGGTTGAGGAAGGACGCGGCCAGGCCGACGGCCAGCAGCGCCACGAAGTAGGGCACCACCGGTCCGCTCTGCACGGCGTGGCCGGCCGCGTGCCCGGTCCTCGGGCGGCTCGCGGCGTTGGCGGCGACGAAGCCGAGGCCGATCGCGAACAGCCAGTCCAGCACGATCGCCAGGAACCGCCGGCCGCCGCCCGCCTCCTTGGGGCAGGGCGGCAGCGCCCGCCGCGGCTGCTCGCTCCGCGGGTAGGGGTCCGGGTACGGCTGCGGGTACGCCTGCGGGGCGTGTCCCTGCGGCGGGTACGGCTGCGCCGGCGGCTGCTGGTACGGCTGTGCCGGCGGGTACGGCTGCGGCGCGGCGTACCCCTGCGGCGGGTACGGCTGCGGCGGGTACGGCTGTGCCGGCGGCTGCTGGTAGGGCTGCGCCGGCGGATGGGGCTGCGGCTGCTGTGCGTAAGGATTCTGGCCGTACTGCGGCGGCGGGTAGCCCTGCGCCATGTGGTTCCCCCGTGAGCTGTGGATCAAGAAACAGCCCCGCATCCTACCCACGCCCCCGCACCCCGCACCCCGCAGCGGGAAGCCGGCCGGTACGGCCTCCCGCTCCGAGGACGGCGCCCCGCTACCGCCAGGGCAGCGGCGGCGCCGTACGGGCCGGGGTCTCGGCGAGCCGCTCCAGGGCGAGCCGGACGCCCTCGGCCAGCTGGGGGTCCTCGCCGGCCGCCCAGTGGTGCGGGGCGAACGGCACCTCGACGTCCGGGTCGACGCCGTGGTTCTCCAGGCCCCAGCCGTAGTTCTCCAGCCAGAGCGCGTACTTGGGCTGGGTGACCAGGGTGCCGTCGACCAGCCGGTAGCGGCTGTCGATGCCGATCACCCCGCCCCAGGTGCGGGTGCCGACCACCGGGCCGATCCCGAGCGCCTGGACGGCGGCGTTGACCACGTCGCCGTCCGAGCCGGTGAACTCGTCGGCGAGCGCGACCACCGGACCGCGCGGTGCGTCCGCCGGGTAGGGCACCGGGTGGTCGGTGTCCCGGATGACGTCCCAGCCGATGATCCGGCGGGCCAGCTTCTCGATCACCAGCTGCGAGGTGTGGCCGCCCCGGTTCCCCCGGACGTCGACGACCAGGCCCTCCCTGGCCATCTCGCTGCTCAGGTCGCGGTGCAGCTGGGCCCAGCCGGCCGTCTGCATGTCGGGCAGGTGCAGGTAGCCCAGCCGCCCGCCGGACAGCTCGCGCACCGCGGCCCGCCGACCGGCCACCCAGTCGTGGTAGCGCAGCGCCTCCTCGTCGGCGAGCGGGACGACCACCGGGTGGCGCCGGTCGGTGCCGTCCTTCCCGGCCACGGTCAGCTCGACCGGCTGGCCCGCCGTGCCGGCCAGCAGCGGGGACGGGCCGGTGACCGGGTCCACCGGGCGGCCGTTGACGGCCAGCACCGCGTCGCCCGGGCGGACCG
Source organism: Kitasatospora sp. NPDC054795 (assembly GCF_053611565.1). Taxonomy (NCBI): domain Bacteria; kingdom Bacillati; phylum Actinomycetota; class Actinomycetes; order Kitasatosporales; family Streptomycetaceae; genus Kitasatospora; species Kitasatospora sp. NPDC054795. Next base: position 24,040 of record NZ_JBSHAP010000032.1, on the reverse strand, counting down.
CCGCGCCGGGCGCGGCCAGCGGCGAGCGGGCCCTGGGGTCGGAGGACTCCCCGGGCAGGATCCGGGCGATCCGCCACCGCTCGCCGTCCCGGACCAGGTCGGCGCCGAGCAGGCCCTGGCGCCGGGCGGGCTCGGTGTACCGGCCGTAGGGCATCACGTAGGCGTGCGAGGTGCCGAGTTCGCCGTGCACCTCCCAGAGCAGGTCGACCAGTTCGTCGTGCGAGCCGACCCGCTCGACCAGCGGCCGGTAACGCTCCAGCACCCCGTCCCAGTCGACGCCGGAGAGGTCGGGGCGCCAGAAGTTGTCCCGCATCAGCCGGCCGTTCTCGGCGTACATCTGCCGCCACTCGGCGGCCGGGTCGACGGTCACCCGCAGCCGGGCGAGGTCGACGGTGGTCTCCTCGTCGTCGCCGCCCTTGTGGTCGGCCGGGACGACCCGCAGCTCGCCCTCGTCCAGCACCGCCGCCCGGGTGCCGTCCGCGCTGACCGAGAAGCCGTCCAGGCCGTGCACCAGCTGCTCGACCCGGCGCTTCCTCAGGTCGAAGCGCTCCAGCACCGGGCGGGGCCGGTCGTCGTCCAACGAGGCGGCCTCGTCGCCGAGTTCGCCCATCAGCGGGGCCCTGGTCCAGAGCACGCCGTCCTTGGCGGCGGCCAGGTCCTCGAAACGGCCGCCCTCGACCGGGAAGGGGACGATCCGGTCGGCGATGCCGTCCAGGTCCACCCTGGTCACCGGTGCGGCGTCGGCCGCCGCCTCCTCGGCGTCCGCCTTCCGGGCCTTCGGCTCGTCCTCCTCCCCGCCGAGCGGGCGCCCGGCCCGCTGCGGCCCGAACGGGGAGGGCGTGTCGGCGGCCAGCGTGACCAGGTAGGGGCGGCAGCCGTTCGGGAAGGACAGGTCGAAGACGTGCGCGTCGTAGACCGGGTCGAAGTTGCGCACCGACAGGAAGGCCAGGTAGCGCCCGTCCGCGGTGAAGCAGGGCGAGGTGTCCACGAAGCGCGGCTGGGTGACCTCGCCGACCGTCCGGGTGGCCAGGTTGGCCAGCACGATCTGGCGCAGCGAGTGGGGGCCCATCCCGCGCACCGGGCGCGACCAGGCCAGCCAGGCCGAATCCGGGCTGAAGGCCGGCCCGCCGGCCTCGCCGTCGGCGCTGCGGTCCAGCTCGTGCACGGCGCCGTCGGCCAGCGAGACCAGCAGCACCCGGCCGTCGTGCACGCCGAGCGCGGCCTGCTTGCCGTCCGGCGAGACCACCAGCGAGTTGACCCGGCCGAGCTGCCCGGCGGCCAGCCGGCGGCGCTCGGCGCCGTGCAGGTCGGGGGCGAACTCCAGGGCGTCCTCGCCCTCGGCGTCGGACACCCACAGCACGCCCTGGGCGCCGTCCTCGCCCGGCACCACCCGGACCAGCCGCCCGCGCACGCCCGGGGTCTCGTCCAGCACCCGGGCCGGGCCCTCGCGGTGGGTCAGCCAGTGCACGCTGCCGCGCACCACCACGGCGCTGCCCCGGCCGGTGCGGTCGGGGGCGACGGAGTCCAGCCAGTGCGCGGCGGGCACCGGGCGGGGGCGGCGCCCGGCCCGCGGACCGGCGAGGCGGACGTCCAGCCGGCGCGGCTCGGCGCCGTCCAGGTCGTCCAGCAGCCAGAGGTCGCCGGCCCGGTGGAGGACCACCCGGGTGCCGTCGGTGGTGGCGCCGCGGGCGTAGAAGCCGTCCGGGTCGGCGGTGTGGCGGCGCAGGTCGGTGCCGTCCGGGCCGCTGGACCACAGCTCGCCGACGCCCTCGTGGTCGGAGAGGAAGGCGATCCGGCCGCCCCGCCCGCCCGGCCCGGCCACCCACAGCGGGGAGTCCAGCTGCCCGTCCAGCTCCGCGTGGACGCGGACGAACTCGTCCCGGCCCAGCCACAGCTTGCCGGCCCGCCCGCCCCGGTACCGCTTCCACCAGGCCGGGTCGCGACCGTTGACGCTGCTCAGCAGCACCCGGTCCCCGCCCGGCTCGAAGGCGAGCCCGCCGACCGGCCCGTACGGCAGCCGCTGCGGCTCGCCGCCGTCCAGCGGCACGGCGTGCGCCCAGGTGCGGCGGAAACTGGCCTCGCCTGCCGCGGTGGCGGCGATCGGGCGGCCGTCGGCGGTCCAGCCGAGCACCCGGGTCTGGTGGCTGCCCCAGTGGGTGAGCCGGCGCGACGGGCCGCCGTCCACCGGCACCACGTGCACCTCGGGCGCGCCGTCCCGGGTGGAGGTGAAGGCGAGGTGCCGCCCGTCCGGGGAGAACCTCGGGTGGTGGACCGGCAGGTGGTCCGCCGTCAGCCGCCAGGCCCGGCCGCCGTCCAGCGGGGCGAGCCAGAGGTCGTCCTCGGCGACGAAGGCGACCAGGTCGCCGTGCAGGTGGGGATGGCGCAGGTAGGCGCCCGCCGAGCTGTTCGAGGAGGTGCTCAGGGAGTCCGTCACCCGGCCAGCCTAAGCAGGTGCGCGTACGATCCGCGCCGTTTTTCCCAGACTTCCGGCGCCGCCCGCGGAGGGCTGTTACGCCCTCCCGGGAACCGCCCCGCAGGCCGCCCCGACCGCCTGCACGGCTGCCGTCACAGCTGCCGTCACAGCAGCCGTCACGACCAGCGGCCGGTGCGCCCGAGCAGCAGCGCGCCGGCGGCCACCCCGGCGGTCGAGGTGCGCAGCACCGAGGAGCCCAGCCGGTACGGCTTGGCGCCCGCCTCGGCGAAGGCGGCCAGCTCCTCCGGGGAGACCCCGCCCTCGGGGCCGACCACCAGCACGATGTCCCCGCCCTCCGGCAGCCCGGCGTGCGCCAGCGGCTCGGCGCCCTCCTCGTGCAGCACGGCGGCGAACGCGGCCTGCGCCAGCACCGGCGCCAGCTGCCGGGTGGTCATCGGCTCGCGGACCTCGGGGAAGCGCAGCCGGCGGGACTGCTTGCCCGCCTCCCGGGCGGTGGCCCGCCACTTGGCGAGCGCCTTGGCGCCGCGTTCGCCCTTCCACTGGGTGATGCAGCGCGAGGCGGACCACGGGATCACCACGTCCACGCCGACCTCGGTCATCGTCTCCACCGCCAGCTCGCCGCGGTCGCCCTTGGGCAGCGCCTGGACGACCACGATCCGCGGCGCGGGCTCCGGCTCCCGGCGCACGGCGGCGACCGTCACGTCGATCGCGTCCTTGCCGAGCACCTCGGCGACCGTGCCGTCCACCCCGAGTCCCAGCCCGTCGGCCAGGGTGACCGCCTCGCCCGGCTCCAGCCGCTTCACCGCGGCCGCGTGCCGCCCCTCCGGGCCGTCCAGGCGCACCAGGGCCCCGGGCACGGCGGCGGCGATCCGCTCGGTCTCGACGACGAAGACGGGCGCGGTCATGACGGGGGAACCTCCAGGAGTGGGACGGGAACACGGAAGGGGTGCCGGGATCCCCCGGCACCCCTCCGCGGACGACTACCGGCCGTTGAAGGCGTCCTTCAGGCGGGAGAACAGGCCCTGCTGGCCCGGCGCGAACTGGCCGGACGGCTGCTCCTCGCCGCGCAGCACCGCAAGGCGGCGCAGCAGCTCCTCCTGCTCGGCGTCGAGCTTGGTGGGCGTCTTCACCTCGACGTGCACTATCAGGTCGCCCCGGCCGCCGCCGCGCAGGTGGGTGATGCCCCGGCCGTGCAGCGGGATCGACTGGCCGGACTGGGTGCCGGGCCGGATGTCGACGTCCTCCAGGCCGTCCAGGGTCTGCAGCGGCACCCGGGTGCCGAGCGAGGCCGCCGTCATCGGGATGGTGACGGTGCAGTGCAGGTCGTCCCCGCGCCGCTGGAAGATGGCGTGGGTGGTCTCGGCGATCTCGACGTACAGGTCGCCGGCCGGGCCGCCGCCGGGGCCGACCTCGCCCTCGCCGGCCAGCTGGATCCGGGTGCCGTTGTCGACCCCGGCCGGGATCTTGACCGTCAGGGTGCGGCGGGCGCGCACGCGGCCGTCGCCGGCGCACTCCGGGCACGGGGTCGGCACGACGGTGCCGAAGCCCTGGCACTGCGGGCAGGGGCGGGAGGTCATGACCTGGCCCAGGAAGGACCGGGTGACCTGGGAGACCTCGCCCTTGCCGCGGCACATGTCACAGGTCTGCGCCGAGGTGCCGGGGGCCGCGCCCTCGCCGCTGCAGGTGGTGCAGGTGACGGCGGTGTCGACCTGGAGTTCCTTGGTGGTGCCGAACGCGGCCTCCTCCAGGGTGATCTCCAGCCGGATCATGGCGTCCTGGCCGCGGCGGGTGCGCGAGCGCGGGCCGCGCTGGCCGGCCGCGGCGCCGAAGAAGGCGTCCATGATGTCGGAGAAACCGAAGCCCGCCGCGCCGGCGCCGAAGCCGCCGGCACCGCCGCCGCCCGGGGACAGCGGGTCCCCGCCGAGGTCGTAGACCTGACGCTTCTGCGGGTCGGAGAGCACCTCGTAGGCGGCGTTGATCTCCTTGAACCGCTCCTGCGTCTTCGGGTCCGGGTTGACGTCCGGGTGCAGTTCGCGTGCCAGGCGCCGGAACGCCTTCTTGATCTCGTCCTGCCCCGCATCCCGCCGGACGCCGAGTACCGCGTAGTAGTCCGTGGCCACCAAATGCTCCGCTTGTTCCGCCTGTAGTAGTGCTGCGACTGGACGCCACCGTTAAAGATTTTAACGGCGGCCCTTGCTAGGACTCGGCCAGGATCTGGCCCACGTACCGTGCCACCGCTCGCACCGCCCCCATTGTGCCGGGGTAGTCCATCCGGGTCGGACCGATCACACCCAGTTTCGCCACGCTCTCGTCGCCCGAACCGTAGCCGACCGAAACGATCGAGGTGGAATTCAGCCCTTCATAGGCGTTCTCCCGCCCGATCCGGACCGTCATCGCGGCGTCCGCGGTCTCACCCAGGAGGCGGAGCAGGATGACCTGCTCCTCCAGGGCCTCCAGCACCGGCTGGATGGTGAGCGGGAAGTCGTGCCCGAAGCGGGTCAGGTTGGCCGTGCCGGCCAGCATGATCCGCTCCTCGTTCTGCTCGGCGAGCGTCTCGAACAGGGTCGCCAGGACCGTGCTGACCGTCGGCCGGTCGGCCTGCTCGAACAGCGCCGGCAGCTCCTCCAGCAGCCCCGGGACCTCCGGGAGGCGCCGACCGGCGGCTCTCGCGTTGATCCGGGCCCGAAGGTCCGCCAGCACCGTCTCGCCGACCGAGCCCGGGCAGTCGACCATCCGCTGCTCGACCCGGCCGGTGTTGGTGATCAGTACCAGCATCACCTTGGCCGGGGCCAGCGCCACCAGCTCGATGTGCCGGACGGTGGAGCGCGTCAGCGAGGGGTACTGCACCACCGCGACCTGCCGGGTCAGCTGGGCGAGCAGCCGCACGGTACGGGCGACCACGTCGTCCAGGTCGACCGCGCCGTCCAGGAAGTGCCGGATGGCCCGGCGCTCGGGGGCGCTCATCGGCTTGATCTCGGCGAGCTTGTCGACGAAGAGGCGGTACCCCTTGTCGGTCGGGATGCGGCCGGCACTGGTGTGCGGCTGGTGGATGTAGCCCTCCTCCTCCAGCGCCGCCATGTCGTTGCGGACGGTCGCCGGCGAGACCCCGAGGTTGTGCCGTTCCACCAGGGCCTTGGAGCCGACCGGCTCCTCGGTGCCCACGTAGTCCTGCACGATCGCGCGGAGTACGGCGAGCTTGCGTTCGTCCAGCTGGCGGACCTCACCGGCCATGGGGCACGCACCTCCGTCTTCGCACGTTGTCCGACTGTGTCCCTCGCTGCTGCGGGCCTCCCCGGGAGGCCCCCGGTCTTGGCACTCTGAACGTACGAGTGCCAGAACCGTACCTGCCAGTGTAAGGCCCGGGTCCTACGGCAGGAACGGCCCGAGGAGCGTGATCCTCCCCGCAGTTCCGGACACGGCCCGCGGGGCCCCGGCGGTTCGATCCTCCCGGCACCGGGGTGGTGCCGGGAGGCCGTCCGGGTGGCAGCATCGAAAGCGACGGCGAACGGAGGAGCAAGCGATGTCGAGCTCGGGCCAGCACACCCGTTTCGCGCCCGACCGCGGCCTGACCGGCCGCATGGTCGCGACGATGTTCGTGATCGGGTTGCTGTACGTCGGTTTCACCGGCCTGCTGATCGCGCTGCTGCGCGGCGCCTGGCCACTGATCGTCCTGATCTCCGGCGGGCTGTTCGTGGCCCAGTTCTGGTTCAGCGACAAGATCACCGAACGGGCGATGGGCGCCCGCCAGGTGTCCCCGGAACAGTTCCCCCAACTCCACGGCACCGTCGACCGGCTCTGCGCCCTGGCCGACATGCCCAAACCGCGGGTGGCGGTCGCCGACAACGACATGCCGAACGCCTTCGCCACCGGCCGCAACCCGCAGAACGCGGTGATCTGCGTGACCACCGGGCTGCTGCGCCGGCTGGAACCGGAGGAGCTGGAGGGAGTCCTCGCGCACGAGCTGTCGCACGTCGCCCACCGGGACGTCGCGGTGATGACGATCGCCGGGTTCCTCGGCGTCCTCGCCGGGGCGATGACCCGGATCGCCGTGTACGGCGGGTTCATGGGCGGCGGTCGCAACAACAACGACCAGAACGCCGCCATTCTGGCGCTGATCATCCCGCTGGTGTCGATCGTCGTCTACGCGATCAGCTTCCTGCTCACCCGGCTGCTCTCCCGCTACCGCGAACTGGCCGCCGACCGGGCCGCCGCCCAGCTCACCGGCCGGCCCAGCGCCCTGGCCTCGGCGCTCACCAAGGTGACCGGGCAGATCGCGGCCATCCCCAGCAAGGACCTGCGCCAGGCGCAGCCGTACAACGCCTTCTACTTCGCCCCCGCGCTGAGCGCCCGGGAGGCCGCCTCGCAGCTGTTCTCCACCCACCCCAGCCTGGAGAAGCGGCTGGAGCAGCTGGCGAGGATCTCCGAGCAGCTCGGCCGCTGAACCCGCCGAGCCCCTGACGCGAAAGGACCGCCGTGGGAATCCTGGACACCCTGTTCGGCCGCACCAAGCCCGTCAAGCCCGACCTCGACCAGCTGTTCGGCGTGCCGTCCGCCGCGCTCACCCTGGAGGCCGGGGCCGGGTTCACCCCCACCGGGCTCGGCTCGGTCTGCTTCGCGGCCGTCGAGGGCGCGGCCTTCGTCCAGGTCGAGCAGCAGGTCCGGGCCCTGCTGGACGCCGACACCGAGCGCGGCGGCGTCCCGGTGGAGGCCTCCAAGGACGACTACGGCTACTCCTGGCTGCTCGCCCGGCACCGGCCCGAGGAGCTGCCCGAGCTGGTCAACGACCTGCACGCGGTCAACAGCGAGCTGGAGGCGAACGGCTTCGGGCCGCAGCTGCTCTGCTCGCTGGTCGCCTTCCGCGATCCGCAGGGGCGGTCGCTGGCCCTGGTCTACCTCTACAAACGCGGGACGTTCTACCCCTTCGCCCCGATGCCCGGCGGCGGGGAGAAGCGCAACAGCCCACTGGAACTGCAGGTCAACGCGATGCTGGGGAACGACCTGCGGCTGGAGAAGGACCTGAGCCGCTGGTTCCCGGTCTGGGGCGCGCCGGGCCTCTGACACACCGTCCGCCGTCCCTATGATCACCCGTATGCGCAGCCGCCAGTACGGACCCGACCTGACCCCGCCGTGGAAGAAGCAGCAGCCCGCCCCGGAGGTGCCCGCCGAGCGGGACCTGGTGGTCGAGGAGGCGGCGACCGGCTTCTGCGGGGCGGTGGTGCGCTGCGAGAAGACCGCCGAGGGGTTCACCGTCACCCTGGAGGACCGGTTCGGCAAGCACCGGGTGTTCCCGCTGGTGCCGCGCGGCTTCCTGCTGGAGGGCCGGGTCGTCACCCTGGTCCGCCCGGCGGGCCCGGCTCCCGCCCGGACGCCGGGCCGCACCGCCTCCGGCTCCGTCGCCGTCCCGGGCGCCCGCGCCCGGGTCGCCCGCGAGTCCCGGATCTACGTCGAGGGCCGGCACGACGCCGAGCTGGTCGAGCGGGTCTGGGGTGACGACCTGCGGATCGAGGGCGTCGTCGTCGAGTACCTGCGCGGCATCGACGACCTGCCCGCGATCGTCGCCGACTTCGCCCCCGGCCCCGGCCGCCGCCTCGGCGTCCTGGTCGACCACCTGCTGCCGGGGACGAAGGAGCACCGCATCGCCGCCCGGGTCACCGGCGACTCGGTGCTGGTCGTCGGCCACCCCTACATCGACATCTGGCAGGCCGTGAAGCCCTCCAGCGTGGGCATCCCCGGCTGGCCCGCCGTCCCGCGGGGCGAGGACTGGAAGGAGGGCACCTGCCGCCGCCTCGGCTGGCCGGTGGACACCCCGGCGGCCTGGAAGCACATCCTGTCGAAGGTGAACAGCTACAGGGACCTGGAGCCCGAACTGCTGGGCCGGGTGGAGGAACTGATCGACTTCACGGCCCTGCCGGAGTGAGGCCGGTCAGACGTATTTCTGAAAGTCCGTGGTGTCCAGATTGATTTCAAGCAGCTCGATGGGGACGGGCTCGCCGAACTTACTGGTCCGCTCGGACATGTACCTCGGGAGACCGGAGCCGGGCTCCTGACCCAACTCGGTCAGCAGCACACACACTCCCTTGATCGGGTCGACGATCAGATACGCGGGGACAGTGCCCTCGGCATAGAGCTCCCGCTTGGTCCGGTAGTCGCGGTCGACACTGGTCTTCGACACCACCTCGACCACCAGGGAGACCGCCGGCGACGGCAGTAGCCGTCCGTGCTCCTCGACCGCCCCGCGTTCGAAGACGACCAGGTCGGGCTGAGGTTCGCTGGCCTGGCCGGGGATCCCCAGGTCCTGCGTGGTGAGAGGGCGCCACCGACCGTACGGAAGCTGGTGCTGAATCGCCAGGACGATGAGGTTGCGGACCATGTCAGGCCCGGCCATCATCACGATTTCCCCCCTGATGAGCTCGGCCTTGACGCCTTCCGGCACCTCCAGGTTCTCGAAGATCCCGGTCATCCGGTCATCGATGGCGGTCATGGCGCTCTCCCTCCGACGGCTGACACCACGTTAACGACAATCAGTCCACCAGGTCACGTACCACCGCGTCGGCCAGGAGGCGGCCCCGGAGGGTCAGGGCGGCGCGGCCCTGCCGGTACGGCCCGGCGGCGAGGAGGCCGTCGGCGAGGTGCCGGTCCGCCGCCTTGCGGCCGGTGTCGGTGAGCAGGTCGAGGGGGATGCCGTCGACCAGGCGCAGCTCCAGGAGGATCCGCTCGACGCGGCGGTCCTCCTCGGCCAGCACCTCGCGGGCCAGCGCCGGGGTGCGCTGCTCGGCGAGGGCCTGCGCGTAGGCGGCGGGGTGCTTGGCGTTCCACCAGCGGACGCCGCCGACGTGGCTGTGGGCGCCGGGGCCCGCGCCCCACCAGTCGGCGCCGGTCCAGTACAGCTCGTTGTGGCGGCAGCGGCCCTCGGGGGCGGTGGCCCAGTTGGAGACCTCGTACCAGGAGTAGCCGGCGGCGGCGAGCGCCTCCTCGGCGATCAGGTAGCGGTCGGCGTGCACGTCGTCGTCGATCATCGGCAGTTCGCCGCGCTTGACCCGGGCGGCGAGCCGGGTGCCCTCCTCGACGATCAGCGAGTACGCGGAGACGTGGTCGGGCCCGGCGCCGATGGCGGCGTCCAGGGAGGCCCGCCAGTCGTCGTCGGACTCGCCGGGGGTGCCGTAGATGAGGTCGAGGTTGACGTGCTCGAAGCCGGCCGCGCGGGCCTCGGCCACGCAGGCCTCGGGGCGGCCCGGGGTGTGGTGGCGGTCGAGCAGCTTCAGGACGTGCGGGCGGGCGCTCTGCATGCCGAAGGAGAGCCGGTTGTAGCCGCCCTCGCGCAGTTCGGCCAGGTACGCCGGGTCGACCGACTCCGGGTTGGCCTCGGTGGTGACCTCGGCGTCCTCGGCGAGCCCGAACTCCTCGCGGATCGCGGCGAGCATCTTCACCAGGTCGCGGGCGGGCAGCAGGGTCGGGGTGCCGCCGCCGAGGAAGACGGTCCGCACCGGGAGGTCCGTGTCCCCCAGCACCTTCCGGGCGAGGCGGATCTCGGCGACCACGTTGTCCGCGTACGTGTCCTGCGAGGCGACCGCCCCGGAGGAGCGCAGCTCGGTGGCGGTGTAGGTGTTGAAGTCGCAGTAGCCGCAGCGGCTGGCGCAGTACGGCACGTGCAGGTAGAAGCCGAACGGCCGGTCGCCCAGCCCGTCGAGGGCGTGCGCGGGCAGGGAACCGTCGGACGGCACCGGATCGCCGTCGGGGAGTGCGGAGGGCATGAGCCCATTGTCCCGTACGGCGCACCCGTTCGGGCGAGCCGTACGGGACGGGGCGGCTCAGGCCTCGTTGGCGCCCGCGTACATGGCCGCCACGGCGTCCGCGTAGGTCCGCTCGACCACCGGGCGCTTGATCTTCAGGCTCGGGGTGAGCTCGCCGTGCTCGATGTCCAGGTCGCGCGGCAGCAGGTGGAACTTCTTGATCGTCTGCCAGCGCTGGAGGTCGGCGTTGACCCGCTTGACGAAGCCCTCGATCAGCTGGTGCACGGCCGGCTCGGCGGCCAGCTCGGCGTAGCTCCTGCCGGCCAGGCCGCGCTCGGCGGCCCACGGCAGGAGGACCGCCTCGTCCAGGCCGATCAGCGCGGTGCAGAAGTTGCGGCCGTTGCCGATCACCAGGATGTTGCTGACGAACGGGCAGACCGCCTTGAACTTGCCCTCGACCTCGCTGGGCGCCACGTACTTGCCGCCGGAGGTCTTGAACAGGTCCTTCTTGCGGTCGGTGATCCGCAGGAAGCCGTCCGGGGTGAGCTCGCCGATGTCCTCGGTGTGGAACCAGCCGTCCGGCTCCAGCACCTCGGCGGTCTTCTCCGGCAGGTTGTGGTAGCCGCGCATGACGCCCGGGCCGCGCAGCAGGATCTCGCCGTCCTCGGCGATCCGCACCTCGGTACCGGGCAGCGGGCGGCCCACCGTGCCGATCCGCACGTCCTCCGCGCGGTTGACGCAGGAGCCGGCGCTGGTCTCGCTCAGGCCGTAGCCCTCCAGGATCGGCACCCCGGCGCCGATGAAGAAGTAGCCGATCTCCGGGGCGAGCGCGGCGCTGCCGGAGACCGCACCGCGCAGCCGGCCGCCGAAGGCCGCCCGGATCTTCGCGTACACCAGCTTGTCGGCGAGCGCGTGCTGCGCCCGCAGGCCCAGCGGGGCCGTCTCGGTGCCGGTGGCCACCCGGCTCTCCTGGACCGCCCGGGCGTGCTCGCGGGCGACCTTCGCCGCCCACAGGAAGATCTTGTACTTGGCGCCGCCCTCGGCCCGGGCCTTGCCCGCGATGCCGTTGTAGACCTTCTCGAAGATGCGCGGGGCCGAGGCCATGATGGTCGGCCGGATCACCGGCAGGTTGTGGATGATCCGGTCCACCCGGCCGTCCACCGCCATCACGTGCCCGGTGGCGATCTGCCCGGAGATCAGCGTCTTGCCGAACACGTGCGACAGCGGCAGCCACATGAACTGCACGTCGTCGGGGCCCAGCAGTCCGCTGGCCTCCTGCGCCCGGCCCTCGTACGCCCAGCAGTCGTGCACCAGGCGCACGCCCTTGGGGCGGCCGGTGGTGCCGGAGGTGTAGATGAGGGTGGCCAGCTGCTCCTTGTCGAGCCCGTCGACGGCCTTCTCCACCGCGTCCGGGTGCTCCGCCAGGTACCGGGCGCCGCGCTCCTCCAGCTCCGCGAGGGTGAGCAGCTCCAGGCCGGCGCTCTCGGGGGCCTCGGCCGGCGCGTCGAAGAGGATCACGGTGCGCAGCTCGGGCAGCTGGTCGAGCTGCCCGACGGCCTTGGCCAGCTGGGCCGCGTTCTCGGCGAACAGCGCCCGGGACCCGGAGTCGGAGAGGATGAACGCCGTCTCGTCCGCGTTGGTGCTCGGGTAGACGGTGGTGATCGCGGCGCCCGCGCACATGGCGCCGAGGTCGGCGACGATCCATTCGAGCCGGGTCGAGGAGGCCAGGGCCACCCGGTCCTCGGGGTGGATGCCGAGTGCCATCAGGCCGGCGGCCACGGCCTTGACGCGGGTCGCGGTCTGCGCCCAGGTGAGCGAGCGCCACTGCTCGGCGCCGGGCGCGCCGTCGGCGGCCTGCTCGTCCACGGGCGAGGGGTAGCGGTAGGCCTCGGCGTTCGGGGTCAGGGCGACCCGCTCCAGGAACAGGTGGGCGACGGAGGCCGGACGCCCGGCGACGAGGTCGGACCTGCCGGAGCCGATCAGGGACTGCGCGGAACTCAACGAGGACCTCCGGGGGCGGGTGGCCGTCTGGATTGTCGCGGCGTCCGTGGGGGCGGTCGCCGGGCCCCGGTTCACCTGAACGGTACCGGTCAGTAACAAAGGGGCAATCAGCAGCCTAGGGGGAAACCGGTCATTCCGTAAGAGGGCAGCGCCCGACGGCACGCCCCCGCGCCACCGGTGCCGGACCCGTCCGTTCGGCAAAAGCCCGGCAAACCTCCGGCTCCCGCACGCCGAATGACCTGTACGACGCTACAGAACACGGAGAATTGGGGTGCGAACCCGACCGGCGACGACAAGAGTGTGCTAGTGCTGATCAGACTGCTGAGGGCGTACCTGCGCCCGTACTCCCGACCGATCACCCTGCTGGTACTGCTCCAGCTGGTGTCCACCCTCGCGGCGCTCTACCTGCCGACGCTCAACGCCGACATCATCGACGACGGCGTGGTCAAGGGCGACACCGGCTACATCCTGCGCGTCGGCGGGGTGATGATCGCCGTCACCGTCCTCCAGGCCCTGTGCTCGGTCGGCGCCGTCTTCATCGGCGCGCGCACCGCCATGGCCTTCGGCCGGGACGTCCGCGCCACCGTCTTCGACCGGGTGCAGAGCTTCTCCGCCCGCGAGGTCGGCCAGTTCGGCGCCCCCTCCCTGATCACCCGGACCACCAACGACGTCCAGCAGGTCCAGATGCTCGCCCTGATGAGCTTCACGCTCATGGTCGCCGCGCCGATCATGTGCGTCGGCGGCATCATCATGGCGCTCAACCAGGACGTCCCGCTGTCCGGCCTGCTGCTCGCCGTCATCCCCGCGCTCGGCGTCGTCGTGGTCCTGCTGGTCCGCGCACTGCGCCCCCGGTTCCGCAGCATGCAGGAGCGGATCGACACCGTGAACCGGGTCCTGCGCGAGCAGATCACCGGCATCCGGGTCATCCGCGCCTTCGTCAAGGACGACCAGGAGCAGGCCCGCTTCGCCGACGCCAACGAGGACCTCACCCAGGTCGCCCGCCAGGTCGGCCGGCTGATGTCCATCATGTTCCCCGCCGTCATGCTGGTGGTGAACGTCTCCAGCGTCGCCGTGCTCTGGTTCGGCGCCCACCGCATCGACAGCGGCGCCATGGAGATCGGCGCGCTCACCGCGTTCCTCTCCTACCTGATGCAGATCCTGATGAGCGTCATGATGGCCACCTTCATGTTCATGATGGTGCCGCGCGCCGAGGTCTGCGCCGAGCGCATCGAGGAGGTCCTCGGCACCCACAGCAGCGTCGTCCCGCCCACCGACCCCGTCCGGAAGGTGCTGCGCCGCGGCAACCTGGAACTGCGCGACGTCGACTTCCGCTACCCCGGCGCCGAGGCCCCGGTACTGCGCGCCATCGACCTCACCGCCCGCCCCGGCGAGACCACCGCGATCATCGGCTCCACCGGCAGCGGCAAGTCCACCCTGCTCGGCCTCGTCCCCCGGCTCTTCGACGCCACCTCCGGCCAGGTCCTGCTCGACGGCGTCGACGTCCGCGAACTCGCCCCCGCCGCACTCGCCGAGAACGTCGGCATCGTCCCGCAGAAGCCCTACCTCTTCTCCGGCACCATCGCCAGCAACCTCCGCTACGGCCGGCCCGACGCCACCGACGAGGAGCTCTGGCACGCCCTGGAGATCGCCCAGGCCAAGGAGTTCGTCGAGAAACTGCCCGAAGGCCTCGACGCCCCCATCGCCCAGGGCGGCGGCAACGTCTCCGGCGGCCAGCGCCAACGCCTGGCCATCGCCCGGACCCTGGTCCGCCGGCCCTCCGTCTACCTCTTCGACGACTCCTTCTCCGCGCTCGACTACGCCACCGACGCCAAGCTCCGCAAGGCCCTCGCCCGCGAGACCTCCGACGCCACCGTCCTGATCGTCGCCCAGCGCGTGTCCACCATCCGCGACGCCGACCGGATCGTCGTCCTCGACGAGGGCGCCGTCGTCGGCACCGGAACCCACCACGAGCTGATGGCCGACAACCCGACGTACCGGGAGATCGTGCTCTCCCAGCTCACCGAGCAGGAGGCGGCGTGACCACGCCCGGAAAGCCCGACCTGGACAAGGGGCAGGCCCCCGGCGGCGCCCCCACGGACACCCTGAAGAAGGACGCCCCGCCGAAGGACACCGGACTGCCCAGCGACTCCCAGGCCGCCGCCGCCCGCCGCGGCCCCGCCGGCCCCGGCCGCTTCATGGGCGGCCAGGGCACCGAGAAGTCCATGGACTTCAAGGGCTCCGGCAAGCGCGTCCTCGGCCTGCTGCGCCCCGAACGCAACACCCTGATCGGCGTCCTGCTCCTCGGCGTCATCGGCATCGGCTGCGCCGTCATCGGCCCCAAGATCCTCGGCGACGCCACCGACCTGATCTTCGCCGGCGTCGTCGGCGCCCGCTTCCAGGCCGGCACCTCCAAGGAACAGGTCGTCGACGGGCTGCGCGCCCACGGCGAGGGCGGCGTCGCCGACCTGCTCTCCTCCGTCGACTTCACCCCCGGCCAGGGCATGGACTTCGGCGCCATCGGCACCGTCCTGCTCTGGGTGCTCGGCATCTACGTCGTCTCCGCCGTCTTCGGGATCTTCCAGGGCCGACTGGCCACCCGGGCCATCCAGGCCGCCGGCTACCGGCTGCGCCAGGACGTCGAGGCCAAGCTCTCCCGGCTGCCGCTCAGCTACTTCGACAAGCAGCCGCGCGGCGAGGTGCTCAGCCGGGTCACCAACGACATCGACAACATCGGCCAGTCCATGCAGCAGACCCTCGGACAGGTCGTCAACTCGCTGCTCACCGTGGTCGGCGTGCTCGCGATGATGTTCTGGATCTCCCCGCTGCTCGCCGTGATCGCACTGGTCTCGGTGCCCGCCTCGGTGATCGTCGCCACCAAGGTCGGCAAGCGGGCCCAGCCGCAGTTCGTCCAGCAGTGGAAGTCCACCGGCCAGCTCAACGCCCACATCGAGGAGATGTACACCGGCCACACCCTGGTCAAGGTGTTCGGGCGCCAGCAGGAGTCCGCGGAGACCTTCCGCGAGCACAACGACGCGCTCTACCAGGCCAGCTACAAGGCCCAGTTCATCTCCGGCACCATCCAGCCCGCGATGATGCTGATCGGCAACCTCCAGTACGTGCTGGTCGCCGTCGTCGGCGGCCTGCGGGTGGCCAGCGGCTCGCTGTCCATCGGCGACGTCCAGGCGTTCATCCAGTACTCGCGGCAGTTCAGCCAGCCCCTCACCCAGGTCGCCAGCATGGCCAACCTGGTGCAGTCCGGCGTCGCCTCCGCCGAGCGCGTCTTCGAGCTGCTGGACGCCCCCGAGCAGAGCCCCGAACCGGCCATGCCCGAACGGCCCGACGTACTGCACGGCCGGGTCGCCTTCCAGGACGTGGCCTTCCGCTACGACCCCGAGAAGCCGCTCATCGAGGACCTCTCGCTCAAGGTCGAACCCGGGCAGACCGTCGCCATCGTCGGCCCCACCGGCGCCGGCAAGACCACCCTGGTCAACCTGCTGATGCGGTTCTACGAGGTCAGCTCCGGACGGATCACCCTCGACGGCGTGGACATCGCCGCGATGTCCCGCGAGGAACTGCGCTCCGGCATCGGCATGGTGCTCCAGGACACCTGGCTGTTCGGCGGCACCATCGCCGACAACATCGCCTACGGCGCCGAGTCGGCCACCCGCGAGCAGGTCGTCGAGGCCGCCAGGGCCGCCCACGTCGACCGCTTCGTGCGCACCCTGCCGGACGGCTACGACACCGTCATCGACGACGGGGGCACCAACGTCAGCACCGGCGAGAAGCAGCTGATCACCATCGCCCGGGCCTTCCTCGCCCAGCCGTCCATCCTGGTCCTGGACGAGGCGACCAGCTCCGTCGACACCCGCACCGAGGTGCTGATCCAGCGGGCCATGGCCCGGCTGCGCACCGGCCGCACCAGCTTCGTGATCGCCCACCGGCTCTCCACCATCCGGGACGCCGACGTGATCCTGGTGATGGAGAACGGCTCGATCGTCGAGCAGGGCTCGCACGACGAGCTGATCGCCGCCGACGGCGCCTACGCCCGGCTCTACCAGGCACAGTTCGCCGAGGCCGCGGTCGAGATGGACTGACGTCCGGCCGACCGGAGGGCCGGGGCGGGGACTTCCCGCCCCGGCCCTTCGCTTCGCGGACACCGCGCGCTACGTTGGGCCCGTGATCGACGACCAGGCCCCGGACCGCCCGGACACCCCTGCCGCCCCCGGCACCGCCGCCGCCCCCGGTACTCCCGCTGCCTCCGGTACTCCGCGGACGCCGGACGCCTTCGAGGCGAACCGCCGCTACCTGGGCTCGGTCGCCTACCGGCTGCTCGGCTCGTTCACCGACGCCGAGGACGTCCTCCAGGACGCCTGGCTGCGCTGGCGGGCCGCCGACCGCTCCGCCGTCGCCGACCCCCGCGCCTTCCTCACCACCGTCGTCACCCGGCTCTGCTACGACCAGCTGGGCTCCGCCCGGGCCCGCCGCGAGGCCTACTACGGCGAGTGGCTGCCCGAGCCCGCCGTCACCTACACCACCGGCCCCGACTCCCCCGCCGAACTGGCCGAACGCGGCGAGTCCGTCTCGCTCGCCCTGCTGGCCGTCCTGGAACAGCTCACCCCCGCCGAACGGGCCGCCTTCGTGCTGCACGACGTCTTCGCGGTCGGCTTCGAGGAGATCGCCGCCTCCCTGGAACGCACCCCCGACGCCGCCCGCCAGCTCGCCTCCCGGGCCCGCCGCCGGGTCCGCGACGGCGGCCGCGCGCAGGACGCCGCCCGGCGCACCGGCGGGACCGACCGGGCCGAGCACCGCCAGGCCGTCGAGGCCTTCGCCGCCGCCAGCACCCGCGGCGACATCCTCGCCCTGATGGAGGTCCTCGACCCCGACGTGGTCTGGCACTCCGACGGCGGCGGCATCGTCCGCGCCGGAGTCCGCCCGATCCACGGCGCCGACCGGGTCGCCCGGATGGTGGCCGGCCTGGTCGCCAAGTGGTTCACCCCCGACACCGCCACCACCACCGCGCTGGTCAACGGCGAACCCGGACTGGTCTGGTACGACCGGGCCACCGGCACGGTCGGCGGCGTCCTCGCCTTCACCGTGGCCGACGGGCGGATCGCCGAGGCGCACGTCGTGGTCAACCCCGAGAAGCTCGCCCGGGTCCCCGCCGTGGAGCTGTGACACGGGTCACCGTCACACCCCGGCCGGCTGCGTCGTCCCCTTCCCGAACAGCGCTCCACCGGAGCGCCCTCGCGAGGAGGCGGACGAGATGAGCAGCACCACCACCGGGCAACGGATCGTCGTACTGGGCGCCGGGTACGCCGGGCTCACCGCGGCCAAGGGCGCCGGCCGGCACCACGACGTCACCCTGGTCGCCCCCGAGGAGCGGATCCTGCACCGCATCCGCCAGCACGAGACCGCGGCCGGCCGCGGCCGCGACTGGCCCACCGTCGGCGAGCTCACCCGCGGCGGCCGGATCACCCACCGCCGGGCCCGGGCCGTCGGACTCGACCCGGCCGCGCGCGAGGTCCGGCTCGACGACGGCACCACCCTCGGGTACGACACCCTGGTCCACGCCCTCGGCAGCCGCACCGCCTGGCACGCCGTCCCCGGCGCCGAACAGCTCGCCTACCCGGCGGAGCGCGCCGCCGAGCTGCGCCGCCGGATCGACACGGCCGACCCGCCCGGCACCCTGGCCGTGGTCGGCGGCGGCGCCACCGGCATCGAGCTGGCCACCGAACTCGCCGAGGCCCACCCCTCCTGGCAGGTGCGGATCGTCGCGTCCGGCCTGGTCGGCGGCGTCTACTCGGCCAAGGGCCGGGCCCACGTCCGGCGCGTCCTCGCCCGGCTCGGCGCGAGCGTCCACGAGCACACCACCGTCACCGAGGTCACCCCGGACGGGCTGCGCACCACCGCCGGCCCGATCGGGGCCGACCTCGTCGTCTGGGCCGCCTCGCTGGAGCCGCACCCACTGGCCGCCGAGGCCGGACTGGCCGTGGACGAGCGCGGCCGGGCCGTGGTGGACGACCACCTGCGGTCGGTCTCCCACCCGGACGTCCATGTGATCGGCGACGCCGCCGCGGTCACCGTCCCCGGCATCGGCACCCTGCGGATGGGCTGCGCCACCGCCCTGCCGCAGGGCCAGTACCTCGGCAGGCTGCTGGACGGGCGCACCGAGGGGCCGTTCTCGTTCCGGTACCAGGTGCAGTGCGTGAGCCTCGGCCGGCGGGACGGGCTGCTCCAGGTGGTCCGCCCGGACGACTCGATGCGGCCCACCGTGTTCACCGGCACCGCGGGTCGACTGGCGAAGGCGGCGATCGTCGCCGTGGTCCTCAACAGCCTGAAGTAGGCCCGCCGGAACGCCGGCCGGGGGCGGAGTGCTCCAGGGGGCCCCGGAAACGCCGGAAGGGCCCGGGCGGGTGCCCGGGCCCTTCCGGCATGCGTCGCCGCCGTGCCGCTACTTCTTGTCCTTCGGCGTCTCGGCGTCGGTGGACAGCGCGGCGATGAAGGCCTCCTGCGGGACCTCCACACTGCCGACCATCTTCATCCGCTTCTTGCCTTCCTTCTGCTTCTCCAGCAGCTTCCGCTTACGGGAGATGTCACCGCCGTAGCACTTGGCGAGGACGTCCTTGCGGATCGCGCGGACCGTCTCACGGGCGATCACCCGGGAGCCGATGGCCGCCTGGATCGGCACCTCGAACTGCTGGCGGGGGATGAGCTTCTGCAGCTTGCCGGCCATCATCACGCCGTAGCTGTAGGCCTTGTCCTTGTGCACGATCGCGGAGAACGCGTCCACCGGGTCGCCGTGCAGCAGGATGTCGACCTTCACCAGCTGGGCGGCCTGCTCGCCGATGGGCTCGTAGTCCAGCGAGGCGTAGCCGCGGGTCTTGGACTTCAGCTGGTCGAAGAAGTCGAAGACGATCTCCGCGAGCGGCAGGGTGTAGCGCAGCTCGACCCGGTCCTCGGAGAGGTAGTCCATGCCCTGGAGGTTGCCGCGGCGGGACTGGCAGAGCTCCATGATCGCGCCGACGAACTCGTTCGGCGCCAGGATGGTGCCGCGCACGACCGGCTCGAACACCTCGGAGATCTTGCCGGTCGGGAACTCGCTGGGGTTGGTGACGGTGTGCTCGGTGCCGTCCTCCATCACCACCCGGTAGACCACGTTCGGGGCGGTGGAGATCAGGTCGAGGTTGAACTCGCGCTCCAGGCGCTCCCGGATGATCTCCAGGTGCAGCAGGCCCAGGAAGCCGCAGCGGTAGCCGAAGCCGAGCGCGACCGAGGTCTCCGGCTCGTACACCAGCGCGGCGTCGTTGAGGCGCAGCTTGTCCAGGGCGTCGCGCAGCAGCGGGTAGTCCGAGCCGTCCAGCGGGTACAGGCCGGAGAACACCATCGGGCGCGGGTCCTTGTAGCCGCCGAGCGGCTCGGTGGCGCCCTTGTGCATCGAGGTGATCGTGTCACCGACCTTGGACTGCCGGACGTCCTTCACACCGGTGATGATGTAGCCCACCTCGCCGACGCCGAGGCCGTCCGCGACCTTCGGCTCGGGCGAGATGACGCCGATCTCCAGCAGCTCGTGGGTGGCGCCGGTGGACATCATCGCGATGCGCTCGCGCTTGGTGAGCTGGCCGTCCACGACACGGACGTAGGTGACCACGCCGCGGTACGAGTCGTACACCGAGTCGAAGATCATCGCGCGGGCCGGGGCGTCCTTGACGCCGACCGGGGCCGGGACGGTGTTGACGATGTGGTCCAGCAGGTCCTCGACGCCCAGGCCGGTCTTGGCGCTGACCTGGAGCACGTCGGACGGGTCGCAGCCGATGATGTGGGCGATCTCGGCGGCGTACTTCTCCGGCTGGGCGGCCGGGAGGTCGATCTTGTTGAGGACCGGGACGATCGTGAGGTCGTTCTCCAGCGCCAGGTACAGGTTGGCGAGGGTCTGCGCCTCGATGCCCTGGGCCGCGTCGACCACCAGGATGGTGCCCTCGCACGCGGCGAGGGAACGGGACACCTCGTACGTGAAGTCCACGTGGCCGGGGGTGTCGATCATGTTGAGGATGTGCGTCGCCCCGGCGTTCGGGCCGGTCTTCGGCGCCCACGGGAGGCGGACCGCCTGCGACTTGATGGTGATGCCGCGCTCACGCTCGATGTCCATGCGGTCGAGGTACTGGGCACGCATCTGCCGGGGGTCGACGACGCCGGTGATCTGCAGCATCCGGTCTGCGAGCGTCGACTTGCCGTGGTCGATGTGGGCGATGATGCAGAAGTTGCGGATCAGCGCCGGGTCGGTACGGCTGGGCTCTGGCACATTGCTGGGGGTCGCGGGCACCTTGGTCCGATTCTCCGTTGGTCCGGGGCCGGGGGTGTCCGGATCATCGCTGACCGGTTTCCCGGGGACCGGACAGTCTCGTCCGATCGAAATAGTTCCTCCCATCTTCCCACGACTGCGGCCCGGGGCACCGTCCGGGAGTCTCCCGGGCACCCGGGGCGGTCCCCGTGGGCGCCGGGGAAGCTCCTCGCGGGCGTCGGAGGCGGCGCTCGCGGGCTTCCGGGTGCGGTCCTCGCGCGGGCCCGGGGGCGGTCCTCGCGGGCGCCCGGTTTGGGGCGGGCAGCGGGCCCCTGGTAGCGTGGGCTGCTGCACCTGGCCTCGGCATGCCCTCTCAGCTTGACCGAAGGCCGCCGGCTGCAACCCCGTTCACAATCTTTAGACAGACTGAGGCTCCTTCGTGGCGAACATCAAGTCCCAGATCAAGCGCAACAAGACCAACGAGAAGGCGCGCCTGCGCAACAAGGCCGTCAAGTCCTCGCTGAAGACCGCTCTGCGCAAGGCCCGTGAGGCCGCTGCCGCCGGCGAGACCGAGAAGGCCACCGAGCTGGCCCGCGCCGCCTCCAAGGCGCTGGACAAGGCCGTGAGCAAGGGCGTCATCCACGCCAACCAGGCCGCCAACAAGAAGTCGGCCATCACCAAGCGCGTCAACACGGCCGTCCAGGCCTGACGCCCCCGGGGGCGGTGACCCCCATCGCTTCGGGACGACCCGGCCCTCTACCCGGACCCCCGAGGCGCGCGAGACTCGCACCGTACGCGGCCTGCGTTCGCCACGCGGGTGCGGTGCAACCAAGCAGTGCGACAGGCGTCGCAGTCGGCCTCCTCCCCGGAGACCACTGCGGCGCCTGTCGCGTTCCGCGGTCCGGCCGCTATGGTCGGTCGGGTCCGTTCGAGGTTCGGTTCGAGGTGCGGGGAGCACCCCGGCGCCAGGTCCAGGGGGAACTTCCATGACGACGCCACCGCCGCCACCGGCACCGAACGGACCGGGGTACGGCTTCCCGCAGCAACCGGGCGGGGGCGCGCAACCGGTACCGGGCGCCCCGGGGCCCGCGGGCGCGGGCGGCTTCGGACCGCCGCCGGGGCTGCCCACCGCGCCCGGCCTGCCCGCCACCCCGGGCCCCGGACGGAGCGGGAACCTGCGGCGCAACGCCGTCTGGGCGTTCGTCGGCGCGGTGATCGTCTCGGTCGGCTGGGCCGCCGCGGTGATGACCGTCCCCGGCCTGGTCACCAGCCAGTCCTCCCCGCGCGACCTGCGCGGCTACCGGCTCTCCGACGACTTCTGCACCACCGGGAAGCCCACGAAGATCCTCCAGACGTACTCCGTCTCGGACACCTCCAAGCCGACCCACCACACCGATCGGCACCCGGCGCTGGACAGCATGAACTGCTCGATGTCGCTCAAGCGCACCGGCGGCACCAGCGACAGCGAGTACGCCAACCTCTACATGCGCGTCGACCTGCACAAGGCGGTCAACCCGGCGCCCGAGCTGGAGGCCAACAAGGAGCTCTACCGGGCGCGCGGCTACCAGGTCACCGACATCGCGGGGCTCGGCGAGGAGGCGTACTTCCTGTACAAGGACGACGGCTCGGACCAGTACCACAGCGTCTACGCCGAGCTGGACATCCGCGACGGCGGGATGACGTACTACGTCACCTACTCGGCCAGCTACACCGAGGGCAAGGGCAAACCGCCGTCCAAGGACGAGCTGCGCGGCGCCCTCCAGTCGGACGGGCAGGACGCCCTCCGGGCCATGAAGAAGTAGGCCGGACCGCTCGCACCGCCGCCCCGCGCCGCCAGTGGACGGACCATCGGCGGGCGGGCCGTCGGTGGGCGGGCCCCGTCAGTGGGCGGCTGTCAGTAGGCGGGCCGGGAGCCGGCCCGGGATGCCCGGGCGACGGCGACCACCGCGTGCTCCAGGGCGAAGGCCGGGTCGTCCGATCCACCCTTGACGGCGGCGTCGGCCTGGGCGATCGCGGTCAGCGCGGTGGCCACCCCGTCGCCCGTCCAGCCGCGCATCTGCTGGCGGACCCGGTCGACCTTCCACGGCGGCATGCCCAGCTCGCGGGCCAGGTCGCCCGGGCGCATGTTCCGCCCGGCGCTCGCCAGCCGGCCGATGCTGCGCACCCCGGAGGCCAGCGCGTAGGTGATGCCGGTCGGCGGCTGGCCGACGGCCAGCGCCCAGCGCAGCCGCTCCAGCGCCTCCGCGGCCCGGCCGGTGACCGCCAGGTCCGCCACCTCGAAGCCGGTCGCCTCGGCCCGTCCGCTGTAGTAGCGGGCCACCACCGTCTCGTCGATCGCGCCCTCGACGTCCGAGGTCAGCTGGTGGCAGGCGGCGGCCAGCTCGCGCAGGTCACTTCCGAGCGCGTCCAGCAGCGCCTGGCAGGCCTCCGGGGTCGCGGAGCGGCCCAGGGTGCGGAACTCGCCCTTGACGAAGGCCAGCCGCTCGCTCGCCTTGGCCAGCTTGGCGCAGGCCACCTCACGCCCGCCGGCCTTGCGCCCGGCGTCCAGCAGGCCCTTGCCCTTGGCGCCGCCGGCGTGCACCAGCACCATGATCACTTCCTCGGCCGGCGCCTCGATGTACGCCTTGACCTCCTTCACCGAATCGGCGGAGAGGTCCTGTGCGGCCCGGACCACGATCACCTTGCGCTCGGCGAACAGCGACGGCGTGGTCAGCTCGGCCAGGCTGCCGGGCTGCAGGCCGCCGGGCGGCAGGTCCCGCACGTCGGTGTCCGGGTCCGCCGCCTTCGCCGCCGCCACCACCTGGGCGACCGCGCGGTCCAGCAGCAGCTCCTCCTGGCCGACCGCGAGGGTCAGCGGGGCGAGCAGGTCGTCGGGTGCACTCTTCCTGGCCATCGCCTACCAGCATCCCACGGGCCGCGGACACTCCCGCCCGACGGAGCGGGCGGCCCGACCTGGACAATGGCCGGGTGAGCGAGAACCAGACCACCGACCTCCCGGACGTCGACGACCCGTACGCCCGGCAGCTGCTCGTCCTGCCCGACCGCGACACCGCCCAGGAGGCGGCCGAGGAACTCGGCGCCACCCAGCCCGACCTCGGCGAGCTCGAAGTCGTCCGCGACGCGCTCGCGGGCGAGGACGACGCCGAGGACGCCCAGTGGCTGGTCGTCGCCGAGGCCCCGGAGAGCGGCTGGACCCCCGCCCTGCTGCACGCCCTCGACACCCTCGCGACCGGCTACGAGGGCTGGCGCGAGGAGGCCTGAGGCCCGCGCCAGGCACCCGGCACCCCGGCACCTTCCGGGCCGGCTCGACCACTGCGGCGAGCCGGCCCCTGCCGTCGGCGCCCCCGTCCGCCCAGCCCGGCGGCAGCACCGTCGCGGTGATCGGATCAGGGTCGGGAACAGCTCGGCGAAGACGTTCTCGGTCAGCGAGACCACGGCCGGCGAGGCGTTCAGCGCGACGGACGCGCACAAGGCGACGGAGGCGTCGCCCTCGGCCGGCAGCGGGGGGGGGGGGGCGGGGGCGGGGCGGCGCCCCCGCCCCCAACAGGCCGAGGTTGCCGGGGGGGGGGGGCGAGGAGCCGGGGGGGGGAGGATTAA
>NZ_JBSHAP010000031.1:0-71292 GCF_053611565.1 Kitasatospora sp. NPDC054795 | reverse complement strand
AGGTTTCGGCGGAGGCGCTTCGGCCGGTCGGTGAGGGTGGGCCGGAGGCGTTGTTCGCGGTGGACTGGGTGCCGGTTCCGGTTCCGGTTCCGGTTCCGGTTTCGGCAGGTCCGGATGGTGCGGGTTCGTCGGGTTGGGTGGCGATCGGTGAGGTCGCGGGTGTGCGGGGGTTCGTCGATGTGGCGGGCCTGGTTGGTGAGTTGGAGGCCGGTGGGTTGGCGGTGCCGCCGGTGGTGGTGCTGCCGGTGCCGGTCGAGGGTGATGTGTATGCGCTGACGGCCCGGGTGCTGGGTGTGGTGCAGGAGTGGTTGGCGGAGGAGCGGTTCGGTTCTTCGCGCCTGGTGGTGCTGACGCGTGGGGCGGTTGCGGTTCCCGCTGGTGGTGGGGCTGATCCGGTGCAGGCGGCGGTGTGGGGTCTGTTGCGTTCGGCGCAGACGGAGAATCCGGACCGGATCGTGCTGGTGGATCTGGATCCGGATCCGCTCGGTGGTTCGGAGGGGTTGTGGCCGGCGGTCGTCGGCGGTGGTGAGCCGCAGGCGGCGATCCGGGGTGGTGAGGTGTCGGTGCCGCGTCTGGTGCGGGCGTCTTCTCTGCAGCTGGTGGAGACTCCGGTGGAGTTGGATGCCGGTGGCACGGTGCTGATCACGGGTGGTACGGGGACGCTGGGTGGGCTGTTGGCCCGGCATCTGGTGGCGGTGCACGGTGTGCGGCATCTGACTCTGTTGAGCCGTCGTGGCGCGGACGGTCCGGCTGTGGGTGAACTGCTCGCCGATTTGGGCGGGTTGGGTGCCGAGGCGGACGTGGTCGCGTGCGATGCGGCCGACCGTGCGGCGCTGTCCCGGGTGCTGGACGGTCTCGCCCGTCCGTTGGCGGGTGTGGTGCACGCGGCGGGTGTGCTGGACGACGGGGTGTTCGCCGCCCTGACGCCGGAGCGTGTGGCGGCGGTGCTGCGTCCGAAGGTGGATGCGGCGCTGAATCTGGACGAGTTGACGGCGGATCTGGAGCTGCCGTTGTTCGTGCTGTACTCGTCGGTGGCGGCGACGTTCGGTTCGGGTGGTCAGGCCAACTACGCGGCCGCGAACGCTTTTCTGGACGCACTGGCGGCCCGCCGTACGGCTTCCGGCCGGGCGGGTCAGTCGCTGGCCTGGGGTCTGTGGGAGCAGGCCAGTGAGCTGACCGGTCATCTCTCCTCGGCACGCAGTGGCTCGGGTCTGCCGACCGCGCAGGCCCTGGCCCTGTTCGACCGGGCGATCACCCTGCCCGTACCGCACCTCCTGCCGGTGACCCTCGACCTCCGGGCGCCCCGGACGGGCGGGATCCCCCCGCTGTTCCGCGCCCTGGTGCGGGCCCCGAGGAGCCGCGCCGCCGAGCGGGGTGCCGGCGGCCGGGCCGCGGTGCTGGAGCAACTGCGGGGCCTGGACGCCGAGCAGCGCCGCGCGCGCCTGCTGGACCTGGTGCGGGCCCATGTGGCGACCGTGCTCGGCCACGCCGGGGTGGACGCGGTCGGTGCGAAGCAGGCCTTCAAGGACCTCGGGCTGGACTCGCTGACCGCCGTGGAGCTGCGCAACGGGCTGAACGCCGCGACCGGGCTGCGGCTGCCCGCGACCCTGGTCTTCGACTACCCGACCCCGGACGCGCTGGCCGACCACCTCGCCGAGGCGCTGTCCGAGCGGGTGGTGCAGGCCCCCGCCCCGACCGCGCCCGTCCTCGCCGCGAACGCCGACGAGCCGATCGCGATCGTCGGCATGAGCTGCCGCTACCCCGGGGGCGCCAACGACCCCGAGCAGCTGTGGCGCCTGCTGGCCGAGGGCTTCGACGGGGTGACCCCGTTCCCGGCGGACCGCGGCTGGCGGGTCGGGGACGCGTCCTACGCCCCGCGCGGCGGCTTCCTGGACGACGTCGCGGGCTTCGACGCCGAGCTGTTCGGGATCTCGCCGCGCGAGGCCCTGGTGATGGACCCGCAGCAGCGCATCCTGCTGGAGGCCTCCTGGGAGGCCTTCGAGGCCGCCGGCCTGGTCGCCCCGGAGCTGCGCGGCTCCCCGACCGGCGTGTTCGTCGGGGCGTACGCCTCGACCTACGGTGTGGGCGCCCAGCTCCCGCCCGGCGCGGAGGGCTACCTGCTGACCGGGACCTCGATGAGCGTGGTCTCCGGCCGGGTGGCGTACACCTTCGGCCTGGAGGGCCCGGCCGTCACGGTGGACACCGCGTGCTCCTCCTCCCTGGTGGCGATGCACCTGGCGGCGCAGGCGCTGCGGCGCGGCGAGTGCGAGCTGGCGCTGGCCGGCGGCGTGGCCGTCCTGGCCGGTCCGAACATCTTCGCCGAGTTCGACCGGCAGGGCGGACTGGCCTCCGACGGCCGGTGCAAGCCCTTCGCCTCGGCGGCGGACGGCACCACCTGGTCCGAGGGCGTCGGGGTGCTGGTGCTGGAGCGGCTCTCCGACGCGCTGCGCAACGGCCGTGAGATCCACGCGGTGATCCGCGGCAGCGCGGTCAACCAGGACGGCGCCTCCAACGGGCTCACCGCCCCCAACGGGCCGTCCCAGCAGCGGGTGATCCGCCAGGCGCTGGCCGACTCCCGGCTGCTCGCCGCAGAGGTGGACGCGGTCGAGGCGCACGGCACCGGCACCAGCCTGGGCGACCCGATCGAGGCCCAGGCGCTGCTGGCGACCTACGGCCAGGACCGGCCGGCCGACCGGCCGTTGTGGCTGGGATCGATCAAGTCCAACATCGGCCACACCCAGGCCGCGGCCGGTGTGGCGGGCGTCATCAAGATGGTGCAGGCGATGCGCCGCGGTGTCCTGCCCGCCACCCTGCACGTGGACGAACCGACCCACCACGTGGACTGGTCGGCCGGGGCGGTCGAGCTGCTGACCGAGGCGCGCCCCTGGCCCGAGGCCGACCGGCCGCGCCGGGCGGGCGTGTCCTCCTTC
Source organism: Kitasatospora sp. NPDC054795 (assembly GCF_053611565.1). NCBI lineage: Bacteria > Bacillati > Actinomycetota > Actinomycetes > Kitasatosporales > Streptomycetaceae > Kitasatospora > Kitasatospora sp. NPDC054795. Next base: position 68,362 of record NZ_JBSHAP010000031.1, on the reverse strand, counting down.
GGCATCAGCGGCACCAACGCGCACATCATCCTGGAGTCCGCCCCGAGCCCGGCCGGGCCGACCACCACGGGCCACGGCCCGATGGAGCCGATCGGCGCGGGCCGCGGACCGGCGGGGCCGACGACCACGGGCGAGGGCCCGGTGGTGTGGCCGCTCTCCGGTGGGACCCAGGCCGCCCTGCGTGAGCAGGCGCGCTCCCTGCGCGCCCACCTCGCGGCGGCGCCCGCACCCGAACCGGCCGACGTGGCCTGGTCGTTGGCCACCACCCGGGCCGAACTGGAGCACCGGGCCGTCGCCGTCGGACGGGACGGCGCGGACCTGCTGCGCCAGCTCGACCGGCTCGCGGCCGAGGAGGCGGCACCGGCGGCCGAGGGCGGCCCCGGGCGACTCGCCTTCCTCTTCACCGGGCAGGGCGCGCAGCGGGCCGGGATGGGCCGGGGGCTGTACGAGGCCTCCCCGGTGTTCGCGACGGCCTTCGACGCGGTCTGCGCGGAGCTGGACCGGTGGCTCGACCGGCCGGTCAAGGACGTGGTCTTCGAGGGCGTCGACCTGGACCGGACGATGTGGGCGCAGGCCGGCCTGTTCGCCGTCGAGGTCGCCCTGTACCGCTGGGCGGAGTCCTGCGGCCTGGTCCCGGACTTCCTGCTGGGCCACTCGATCGGCGAGGTGGCCGCCGCCCACGCGGCGGGCGTGTTCTCGCTGGCCGACGCCTGTGCCCTGGTCGCGGCGCGCGGCCGGCTGATGCAGGCGCTGCCCGAGGGCGGCGCGATGCTCGCCGTGCAGGCCGCCGAGGCCGAGGTGCGGGCGGAGATCGGCGACCGGCTGGACGTCGCCGCCGTCAACGGCCCCACCTCGGTGGTGGTTTCGGGCCCGACGGAGGTGGTCGAGGAGTTCGCCGGGCGCTGGGCGGCCGACGGCCGCCGGACGAGCCGGCTGACCGTCTCGCACGCCTTTCACTCGGCCCTGATGGAGCCGATGCTGGCCGAATTCACCGAGGTGCTGGCCGGGTTGACCTTCAACGAGCCGCGGATCCCGATCGTCTCCAACCTGACCGGCGCGGTGGTCGACCCCGAGGAGATCCGGACGCCCGGGTACTGGGCCCGCCATGTGCGCGGCACCGTCCGGTTCGCCGACGGCATCGCGTACCTCTTCGGCCGGGGCGTCACCCGCCACCTGGAGCTCGGCCCGGACGGCGTGCTCTGCGGCATGGCCCAGCAGTCCGTCGCCGAGGGCGTGTTCGTCCCGGCGCTGCGCCGCGGCGAACCCGAGGAGGCCGGGACGGCGCTGCGCGCGCTCGGCCGGCTCTGGGCGGCCGGCGTCGAGGTCGACTGGCCGGCCGTGCTGCCGGCCGGACGCCGGGTGCCGCTGCCGACCTACGCCTTCCAGCGGACCAGGTTCTGGCTGGAGCCCGCCACCGGCGTGGGCGACGTGGGCGGCGTCGGCCAGAGCGCGGCGGACCACCCGCTGCTCGGCGCGACGGTCGCGCTGGCCGGCGGGGACGAGGTGCTGCTGACCGGAAGGCTGTCGCTCGCCACCCAGCCCTGGCTGGCGGACCACGCCGTCCTCGGCCGGGTGCTGGTGCCCGGGACGGCGTTCGTGGAGATGGCGCTGCGGGCCGGGGAGCAGGTCGGCTCGACGGTCCTGCGCGAGCTGCTCGTGCAGTCCGCGCTGCCCCTGCCGGCCACCGGCGGGGTGCAGGTCCAGGTGCGGGTGGCCGCCCCGGAGGAGAACGGCGACCGCCGGGTGGAGATCCACGCCCGGCCGGACGAGGGCGAGGCGCCGTGGGTGCGTCACGCGACCGGCGTCCTGGGCGCCGGGGGCGCGGCGCAGGAACACGACTTCGCGGCGCAGGAGTACGACCTCGCGGCCTGGCCGCCGCCGGGCGCCGAACCACTGGCGCTGGACGGCTTCTACCCGGCCCTCGCCGAGGGCGGGTACGGCTACGGGCCGGCCTTCCAGGGGGTCCGGGCGGCCTGGCGCGACGGTACGACGGTCTACGCCGAGGTGGCGCTGCCCGAGGAGGCGGCCGCGGCCGCGCCCGGGTTCGGGCTGCACCCGGCGCTGCTGGACGCGGCGCTGCACGTGATCGGCTTCGTCGAGGCCGGCGGCCCGGTGCCCCGTGTGCCGTTCGCCTGGACCGGGGTCCGGCTGCACGCCACCGGCGCCACGGTGCTGCGCGTCGCGGTCACGCCGACCGAGGACGGCGTGCTGATCCGGACCGCCGACGGGATCGGCGCGCCGGTGGCCTCCGTCGACTCGCTGGTGCTCCGCGAGACCGCCGTCGAACAGCTGCCGGAGACCGGTCGACAGCCCGGTCGGGACTGGCTGTTCGCGGTCGAGTGGACGCCCGTGCCGGCCCTGCCGCCGGTGGACGCCTCCGCGTGGTGGGTGCTCGCCGGGGACGGGACGCCGGCCGTGGCCGGGGTGCCGGGCGAGCGGATCGACTCGCTGGCGGGACTGCCCGCCGGGGCGCAGGCACCACCGGTGGTGGTGCTGCCCCTCGTGGCCGGTCCCGGCACCGACACCGGCACCGACACCGATGCCGATGCCGACACCGTCGGCGGCGCGGGTACCGCGCTCCGGGCGGCCTCCGAGACGCTGGCGACCGTCCAGCAGTGGCTCGCCGACGAGCGGTTCGATTCCTCCCGGCTGGTGGTGCTGACCTCGGGCGCCGTCGACCCGGCCGGCCGGGTGCGCGACCTGCCCGGCGCGGCGGTCTGGGGCCTGCTGCGCTCGGCCCAGTCCGAGCACCCGGACCGGTTCGTCCTGGTCGACGCGGACCCCGGGGACGACGCCTGGCACCCGTACGCGACCGGTGCCGAACCGCAGCTGGCGGTCCGGGACGGGCGGGTGCTGGTGCCCCGTCTGGCGCGGGCCGGCGCCGCAGCGCCGGCCGACACCGCGGCGCGCCCCGGCACGGGAGCGCCGGCCGACCCGGGTGGCACCGTCCTGATCACCGGCGGCACCGGCGTGCTCGGCGGACTGGTGGCCCGCCACCTGGCCGCGGAGTACGGCGTGCGGCACCTGCTGCTGCTCAGTCGGCGCGGTGCGGACAGCCCCGGAGCCGCCGAACTGACGGCGGAACTGGCCGCACTCGGCGCTCGCGCCGAGGTGGTGGCCTGCGACGCCGCCGACCGCGACGCGCTGGCCCGGGTGCTCGCCGCGATCCCGGCGGAGCGCCCGCTGCGCGGGGTGGTGCACACCGCCGGCGTGCTGGACGACGGCGTCGTCGAGTCGCTGACGCCCGACCGGGTCGCCACCGTGTTCCGTCCCAAGGCCGACGCGGCCGTGCACCTGCACGAGCTGACCGCGGGGACGGACCTGGAGCTGTTCGTGCTGTTCTCCTCGGCGGCCGGCACCTTCGGCTCGCCCGGCCAGGCGAACTACGCGGCGGCCAACTCCTTCCTGGACGCCCTCGCGGCGCGGCGCCGGTCGCTCGGGCTGCCGGGCCTCTCGCTCGCCTGGGGCGTCTGGGCGGAGGCCAGCGCGATGACCGGGCACCTCGGCGACCGGGCCGCCCGGCTCGGCGACGGGCTGACCGCGGAACAGGGGCTCGCGCTCCTGGACGCGGCGCTGGCCACCGACCGCGCCCACCTGGTGCCGGTCCGGCTCGACCTGCCGTCCCGGCCGGGCACCGCCGACAGCGCCGTCCCGGCCCTGCTGCGCGGACTGCTGCCCGGCGGCCCGCGCCGGGCGAGCGCGGCCGCCGACGGCCCCTCGCTGCCGCGGCAGCTGGCCGGCCGCACCCCCGCGGAGCAGGCCCGGATCGTCCTGGACGCCGTCCGGGCGGACGTCGCGCAGGTCCTCGGGCACGCCACGGCGGAGGCCGTCGCGCCCGACCGGGGCTTCGTCGACCTCGGCTTCGACTCGCTGACCGCGGTCGAACTGCGCAACCGGCTGTCCGCCCGAACCGGGCTGCGGCTGCCCGCGACGCTGGTGTTCGACCAGCCGTCGGCCGCCCGGGTCGCCGAGTACCTGACCGGGCGGATCGCCCCGCCGCGCACCTCGGCCGCCTCGCTCACCGACCGGGTGGACCGGATCGAGGCCGAGCTGGCGGAGGCGGCCGAGGCGGAGCGGATCACGGTGGTCCGGCGCCTCCAGGCGCTGCTGGCCCGCTTCGAGGACGGCGCTCCCGCGGCCGGGTTGCCGGACGTGGTGGCCGGTCTGGACACCGCCACCGACGACGACCTCTTCGACTTCATCGACAAGGAACTGGGCGCCTCGTGACCCTGCTGCCGAACCCCTACCCGACACCCTGTGAGGCCTGACATGGCGGACGAGCAGAAACTGCGCGACTACCTCAAGCGCGTCACGGCCGAACTGCACCAGGCCCGGCAACGGCTGCAGTCCGCCGAGTCGGCCGACCGCCAGCCGATCGCGATCGTCGGCATGGCCTGTCGGCTGCCCGGCGGCGTGGACGGCCCGGACGCGCTCTGGCGGCTGGTGTCCGAGGGCGTGGACGCCGTCTCCGCCTTCCCCGAGGACCGCGGCTGGGACGTCGGCGAGGACGCCGGATTCGCCCGCAGCGGCGGCTTCCTGCACGACGCGGACGGCTTCGACCCGACACTGTTCGGCATCTCGCCGCGCGAGGCGACCGCCATGGACCCGCAGCACCGGCTGCTGCTGGAGGCCTGCTGGGAGGCGTGCGAGCGCGGCGGCGTCGACCCGTACGCGCTGCGCGGCAGCCGCACCGGGGTGTTCGCCGGGCTGATGTACCGGGACTACGCGGCCCGCATGATCGACATCCCGGAGGGGGTGGACGCCTACCTCGGCATCGGCAACATGAGCAGCGTCGCCACCGGCCGGATCTCCTACACCCTCGGCCTGGAGGGCCCGGCGGTCACCATCGACACCGCCTGCTCGTCCTCGCTGGTCGCCCTGCACCTGGCCTGCCAGTCGCTGCGCTCCGGCGAGACCACGATGGCCTTCGCGGGCGGCGCCACCGTGATGGCCTCCCCGGACACCTTCACCGGTTTCGCCCGGCAGGGCGGGCTCTCCTCGGACGGCCGCTGCAAGTCCTACGGCGCCGGCGCGGACGGCACCGGCTGGGCCGAGGGCGTCGGGATGCTGCTGCTGGAGCGGCTCTCGGACGCCCGGCGGCTCGGCCACCAGGTGCTCGCGGTGGTCCGGGGCAGCGCGGTCAACCAGGACGGCGCATCCAGCGGCCTGACCGCGCCCAACGGCCCCGCCCAGCAGCGGGTCATCGAGGACGCGCTGGCCAGTGCGCGGCTCACGACGCTGGACGTGGACGTCGTCGAGGGCCACGGCACCGGCACCCGGCTGGGCGACCCGATCGAGATCCAGGCCCTGCTGGCGACCTACGGTCAGGACCGGCCCGAGGACCGGCCGCTGCGGCTGGGCTCGGTGAAGTCCAACCTCGGGCACACCCAGGCCGCGGCCGGCGTGGCGGGCGTGATCAAGATGGTGCAGGCGATGCGCCACGGCACCATGCCGCGCAGCCTGCACGCCGAGCAGCCGACCCCGCAGGTCGACTGGTCGGCCGGCGCGGTGCGGCTGCTGACCGAGGCCGAGCCCTGGCCCGAGCTGGACCGGCCGCGCCGCGCCGGCGTCTCCTCCTTCGGCATCAGCGGCACCAACGCCCATGTCGTCCTGGAGCAGGCCCCGGAGGCCGAGGCCCCGGCCGATCCCGGGCAGCCGGCCCCCGGCGTGGTGCCCTGGCTGCTGGCGGCCCGCACCACCGAGGCGCTGCGCGCCCAGGCCGGTCGGCTGCACGCCTTCGTCGCCGACACCGAGCCCGACCCGGTCGACGTCGGCCGCTCGCTGCTCTCCCGGGCGCCGCTGGAGCGGCGCGCCGTCGTGCTCGGTGCCGACCGGGACCGCCTGGCCGACGCGCTCGCCGCGCTGGCCGGGGACCTGCCCGACAAGGCCGTCGTCACCGGGGTGGCGGGGGAGGGCCGCAGCGCCTTCCTGTTCACCGGCCAGGGCGCCCAGCGGACCGGGATGGGCCGCGAGCTGTACGAGGCCTTCCCGGTGTTCCAGCGGGCCTTCGACGCGGTCTGCGCCGAGCTGGACCCGCGCCTGGAGCACTCCGTCAAGGACGTGGTGTTCGGCGGGAGCCGGGACCTCCACCAGACGGTGTGGGCCCAGGCCGGGCTGTTCGCGCTGGAGGTGGCCCTCTTCCGGCTGTTCGAGTCCTTCGGCGTGCTGCCGGACTTCCTGCTCGGCCACTCGATCGGCGAGGTGGCGGCGGCGCACTGTGCCGGGGTGCTGACCCTGGCGGACGCCTGCGCCCTGGTCGCCGCGCGCGGCCGGCTGATGCAGGCGCTCCCGGCCGGCGGGGCGATGCTCGCCGTGCAGGCCACCGAGTCCGAGGTGGCGGCGGCACTCGCGGCCGTCACCGGCACCGCGGACGTGGCCGCGCTCAACAGCCTCGGCTCGGCGGTGGTCTCGGGCACGGCGGACACCATCGACGAACTCGCCGCCCACTGGACGGCCGAGGGCCGCAAGACCAGTCGGCTGACGGTCTCGCACGCCTTCCACTCGGCCCTGATGGAGCCGATGCTGGACGAGTTCCGGGCCGTCCTCGCCACGCTCTCCTTCGCCGAGCCCCGCATCCCGATCGTCTCCACCCTCACCGGCGCGGTGGAGGACGAGCTGCTGCGCACCCCCGACTACTGGGCGCGGCAGGTCCGCGAGACCGTCCGCTTCGCCGACGGCGTCGAATGCCTCAAGGCCCAGGGGGTCGGCCGGTTCGTGGAACTCGGCCCCGACGGCGTACTCACGGCGATGGCCTGCGAGAGCCTGCCCGAGTCGGCGCTCACCGCGACGGCGCTGCGCAGCAGCTGGCACGACACCGGGGTGTTCGTCACCGCGCTGGCCGACCTGTGGACCCGCGGCACCGCGGTCGACTGGCAGGTGCTCTTCGACGGCCACGGCCACCGGGTCGAGCTGCCGGTCTACCCCTTCCAGCACGAGAAGTACTGGCTCCACCCGGTGGCCGCGCCGGCCGGCGGGCCCGTCGACCCGGGCCTCTGGGCGGCGCTGGCCGGCGAGGACGCCGACGCGATCGCCGACCGGCTCGACGTGACCGACCCCGGGGTCCGGGCCTCGCTGCGCACCGCGCTGCCGCTGCTGTCCGACTGGCACCGGCGCGATCGCGAGGAGGCCGAGGTCGCGGGCTGGCGCTACCACGTCGGCTGGGAGCCCGTCCCGGACGCCCCGGCCCCCGCCCTCACCGGCGACTGGCTGCTGGTCGTGCCCGCCGCGACGGCCGACGACGAGCGGGTGCGCGCCCACCGGGACGGCCTGACCCGGCACGGCGCCTCGGTGGTGACGGTGCCGGTCGTGGCGGACGCCGCCGACCGGACCGACCTGGCCGTCCGGCTGCGGCAGGCCGTCGGCGACGGGCGGCGGCCCGCCGGAGTGCTCTCCCTGCTGGCGCTGGAGACCGGGCCGCACCCCGAGGTGCCGGCGCTCCCCGGGGGCACGGCCACCACGCTGCTGCTCGTCCAGGCCCTGCTGGACGCCGGGATCGACGGCCCGCTGTGGTGCGTGACCGAGGGCGCGGTGTCCACCGGCGACCACGAGCCGCCCGCCGAGCCGGGCCAGGCGCCGGTCTGGGGCCTGGGCCGGGTCGCCGCCCTGGAGCACCCGCAGCTGTGGGGCGGTCTGATCGACCTCCCCGCCGGGGCCGAGGAGGAGGACTTCGACGCGCTGGCCGGCCTGCTGACCGCCGCCGACGGCGAGGACCAGCTGGCGGTCCGCCCGGAGGGCGTCTTCGCCCGCCGGCTGCTGCCCGCCCCGACGGCCGACCCGGAGGCGCCCGCGTGGCAGCCGCGCGGCACCGTCCTGGTGACCGGCGGCACCGGCGCGCTCGGCGGGCAGGTGGCCCGGTGGCTGGCCGCCGGCGGCGCCGAGCACCTGGTGCTGGTCAGCCGGGGCGGCCGCGGCGCCCCGGGGCTGGCCGGGCTGGAGGCCGAGCTGACGGAGCTCGGCGCCCGGGTCACGGTGGTCGCCTGCGACCTGTCGGACCGCGCGGACGCCGCCCGGCTGGTCGCCGAACTCGACGCGATGGAACCGAAGTTGAGGGCCGTCGTGCACGCCTCGGGGGTCAGCGCCTCGGCGCCGCTCGCCGACACCACCTTCGCGGAACTCGACCGGACCGCGGCCGGCAAGGTCGCGGGCGCCCGGCACCTGGACGAACTGCTCGACCAGCGCCGACTGGACGCGGTCGTGCACTTCTCCTCCATCGCGGGCGTCTGGGGCGTCGGCGAACAGGCCTGCTACGCGGCCGCCAACGCCTACCTCGACGCCCTGGCGCAGCGGCGCGACGCCGAGGGCGTGCGCGCGCTGGCCGTCGCCTGGGGGCCGTGGGACGGCGGCGGCATGGTCGACCAGGCGATCAAGGAGCCGATGCGCCGGCGCGGCATCTCGCTGCTGGCACCGGACCGGGCGATGCACGCGTTGCAGCGGGCACTGGACCTGGACACCGGAGCGGTCACCGTCGCCGACATCGCCTGGGAGCAGTTCGTCCCCGCGTTCACCGCGCTGCGGCCCAACCGGTTCTTCGCCGAACTGCCCGAGGTCCGGGCGCTCGCCGCGGTCACCGTCACCGAGGGCGAGGACCGGAACCGGCTCGCCGCCCTGCGCGAGCGGCTGGCCGCCCTGCCGGGCGCCGACCGCGAGCCCGTCCTGCTGGACCTGGTCCGCACCCACGCGGCCGTGGTGCTCGGGCACGACGGCCCGGCCGCGATCGACGTCGACCGGCCGTTCCGGGACTTCGGCTTCGACTCGCTGGCCGCCGTCGAACTGCGCAACCGGCTCGGCGAGGCCACCGGCCTGCCGCTGCCCGCCACCGTGGTGTTCGACCACCCGACGCCCGCGGTGCTGGCCGCCCACCTGCTGGGCGAGGCGCTGCCCGACGATACGGCGGCGGCCCTGCCCTCCACGGCGGAGCTGGACCTGCTCGAAGAGGCGCTGCTGGCCCGGGCGCAGGACGACGTGGACCGGGTCCGGGTGGTCCTGCGGCTGGAGGCGCTGCTCACCCGCCACCGGGGCGCGGGCGGCGACGACCCGGTCGCCTTCGACGACCTGCGGGACCAGCTCAGCAGGGCCAGCAACGAAGAGCTCTTCGACGTGATCGACCGGGATCTCGGCCTCTCGTGAGCAGGGGTGCGTGGTGGCCGGGGACTTTCTTGGAAGGCGGCAGTTTCGATGGCAGATGATGCGCGGCCGATGGCGGACGACGCCCAGCGGCTCCGCGACTACCTCACCCGGGTGGTCGCCGAGCTGCAACACACCCGCCGGCGGGTCCGGGACCTGGAGTCCGCGGCGGGCGAGCCGATCGCCATCGTCGGGATGAGTTGCCGCTACCCGGGCGACGTGCGCTCCCCGGACGACCTGTGGCGGCTGGTCAGCACCGGCCAGGACCCGATCGGTCCGCTGCCCGCGAACCGCGGCTGGGACCTCTCGCCGGCCGACGAGCCGTCCTGGGCGGGCGGATTCGTCGAGGACGCCGGGGAGTTCGACGCGGACCTGTTCGGGATCTCGCCGCGCGAGGCGCTGGCGATGGACCCGCAGCAGCGGCTGCTGCTGGAGACCTCCTGGAAGGCCTTCGAGGACGCCGGGCTCGACCCGCTGTCGCTGCGGGGCTCCAGCACCGGTGTCTTCGTCGGCGTCACCTCGGTCAGCTACGGCCCCGGGATGGACCTGCCGGAGGACGTGGCCGGCCACCTGATGACCGGCACCGCCTCCAGCATCGCCTCCGGCCGGGTGTCGTACACCTTCGGCCTGGAGGGCCCGGCGGTCACCGTGGACACCGCCTGCTCCTCCTCCCTGGTCGCGCTGCACCTGGCCGTCCAGTCGCTGCGCGAGGGCGGTTGCGACCTGGCGCTGGTCGGCGGCGTCACGGTGATGACCACCCCGATGCAGATCGTCGAGTTCGGCCGCCAGGGCGGTCTGGCCTCGGACGGCCGCTGCAAGGCGTTCTCCGACGAGGCCGACGGCGCGGGCTGGTCCGAGGGCATCGGCCTGCTGCTGGTCGAACGGCTCAGCGACGCGCGGCGCCGCGGCCACCAGGTGCTCGCGGTGGTCCGCGGCAGCGCGATCAACCAGGACGGCGCCTCCAACGGCCTCACCGCCCCGAACGGCCCGGCACAGGAACGGGTGATCCGACGGGCACTGGCCAACGCCCGGCTGAGCGTCGAGGACGTGGACGCCGTGGAGGGCCACGGCACCGGCACCCGGCTCGGCGACCCGATCGAGGCCCGGGCGCTGCTGGCCACCTACGGGCGCGGCCGCTCCGCCGAACGCCCGCTCTGGCTCGGCTCGATCAAGTCCAACATCGGCCACACCCAGTCCGCCGCCGGGGTGGCCGGCGTGATCAAGATGGTCATGGCGATGCGCGACGGCACCCTGCCGCCCACGCTGCACGCGCAACGGCCCTCCGCCCAGGTCGACTGGTCGCCCGGCACGGTCCGGCTGCTGACCGAGCCGCGGCCGTGGCCGGCCGCCGACCGGCCCCGCCGCTCGGCGGTCTCCTCGTTCGGGATGAGCGGCACCAACGCCCACGTCATCCTGGAGCAGGCCCCGGAGCCCGAGCCCGTCGAGCCCGCCGCCGCACCCGCCGAGGGCACCGCCCCCGCCGAGGGCACCGGGCCCGCCGAGGGCACCGCCCCCGCCGAGGGCACCGGGCCCGCCGAGGGCACCGGGCCCGCGCTCACCGCCGGCCCGCTGCCGTGGCCGCTGGCCGCGAAGACGGCGGACGGGCTGCGCGGCCAGGCCGTCCGGCTGCGCGACGCCATGACCGCGGACGACGCCCCGCGGCCGGTGGACGTCGCCCGCTCCCTGCTGACCCGGGCCGCGCTGCCCAGCCGCGCCGTGGTGCTCGGCGCCGAGCGCGCGGAACTGCTGGCCGGCCTGCAGGCGCTGGCCGACGGGGAGTCGGCGGCCAACCTGGTGCGCGGCGAGGCCGCCGGCGGCACCGGGGTGGTCTTCGTCTTCCCCGGCCAGGGCAGCCAGTGGGCCGCCATGGCCCGTGAACTCCTGGACGCCTCACCGGCGTTCCGGCAGCGGCTGGAGCAGTGCGGGGCGGCGCTCGCGCCGTACGTCCCCTGGTCGCTGTCCGAGGTGCTGGGCGGCGCGCCGGACGCCCCCGACCTGAGCCGGGTGGACGTCGTCCAGCCGGTGCTCTGGGCGGTCATGGTGTCGCTGGCCGAGGCCTGGCGCTCGGTCGGCGTCCGCCCGGCCGCGGTCGTCGGCCACTCCCAGGGCGAGATCGCGGCGGCCTGCGTCGCCGGCGGCCTGACACTGGAGGACGGCGCCCGGGTCGTGGCGCTGCGCAGCCGGGCGCTCGCCGCCCTCGCCGGCCGCGGCGGCATGGTCTCGCTGCCCGTCGGCCGGGAGCGGGCCACCGAGCTGATCGCCCCCTGGGGCGAGGGCCTCTGCGTCGCGGCGGAGAACGGCCCCGCCTCCACCGTCGTCTCCGGCGAGGCCGGCCCCGTCGAGGAGCTGCTGGCGCTCTGCGGGGCCCGGGAGGTGCGCGCCCGTCGCATCCCGGTGGACTACGCCTCGCACTCCCCGCAGGTCGAGGAGCTGCGCGAGCGCATCCTCGCCGACCTCGCGCCGATCACCCCCGGCTCCAGCGGCATCGCCTTCTACTCGACCGTCACCGGCGCGCCGATCGACACCGCGCGGATGGACGCCGGCTACTGGTACGACAACCTGCGCTCCACCGTGCGCTTCGAGCAGGCCACCCGCGCCCTGCTGGCCGACGGCCGCTCGGTGTTCGTGGAGAGCAGCCCGCACCCGGTGCTCACCATCGGCATCCAGGACACCGCGGACCAGGTCGGCACCCCGGTGACGGTCACCGGCACGCTGCGCCGCGAGGACGGCGGCCCGGACCGCCTCCTGGCGGGCGCCGCCGAGCTGTGGACCGCCGGGGTCGCCGTCGACTGGTCGGCGGCCTTCGCCGGAGGCACGCGCACCGCGCTGCCCACGTACGCCTTCCAGCGCCGCCGCTACTGGCCCGACCCGCTGCCCGCCCCGGCGCGGGCGGCCGGGGGCGGCGACCCCGCCGAGAGCGGGTTCTGGGACGCCGTCGAGCGCGGCGACGCCGAGGAACTGGCCGCCACCCTGCGGCTGGACGAGGCGCCCGGGGTCCTGGACGCGGTGCTGCCCGCGCTGGCCGGCTGGCACCGCGGCCGCCGCCGGGGCGCGACCGTCGACTCCTGGCGCTACCGGGTCGCCTGGACCCCCGTACCCGACCTGCCCGCGCACCCCCGGCTGGGCGGCCGCTGGCTGCTCGCGCTCCCGGCGGGCGGGAACGGCGGGGAGGTCGCCGACCTGCTGCGCTCGGCCGGGGCCGAGGTGGTCGAGCTGACCGTCGCCGCCGACGCCGACCGTACGGAGCTCGCCGAACGGCTGAGCGCCGCCGGCTCCGCCACGGGTGTGGTCTCGCTGCTGGCGAGCGCCGAGGACGCACCGCAGGCCCCGGCCGGGCCGGCCGCGACCGTCACCCTGCTCCAGGCCCTCGGCGACGCCGACCTCGACGCGCCGCTCTGGTCGCTCACCGGCGGCGCGGTGTCGATCGGCCGCGCGGACCCGCTGCGCAGCCCCGTCCAGGCGCTGTCCTGGGGCCTGGGCCGGGTCGCCGCGCTGGAGTACCCGCGCCGCTGGGGCGGTCTGATCGACCTTCCGGCCGTCCTGGACGCCCGGGCCGGCGCCCGGCTGGTGGCGCTGCTCGGCGGCGCCGCCGGGGACGAGGACCAACTCGCCGTGCGCGGATCCGGGGTGTTCGCCCGCCGCCTGGCCCGCGCCCCGCGCGCGGCCGGGACGGCGCTCGAACTGCCCGGCTCGGTGCTGGTCACCGGCGGTACGGGCGCGCTCGGCGCGGTCGTCGCCCGCTGGCTGGCCGGCCGCGGCGTGCCGCACCTGACCCTGCTCGGCCGGCGCGGTACGGCGGCGCCGGGCGTGGCGGACCTGGTCGCGGAGCTGACCGCGCTGGGCACCCGGGTGACCGTGGCCGCCTGCGACCTGACCGACCGGGAGTCGCTGGCCGGCGTACTGGCGCGGATCCCGGCGGAGTTCCCGCTGGTCGGCGTGGTGCACGCGGCCGGCGTCGGCCAGGCCATGATGCTGGACCGCACCGGCCCGGCGGAGCTGGCCGAGGTGCTCGGCGGCAAGGTCGCCGGCGCGCTGCACCTGGACGAGCTGACCCGGGGCCTGGACCTGCGGATGTTCGTCACCTTCGGTTCGGGCGCCGGGATCTGGGGCAGCGGCGGCCAGGCGGCCTACGCGGCCGCGAACGCCTACCTGGACGCGCTGGTCCTCCGGCGCCGGGCCGAAGGCCTGCCCGGCACCTCGCTCTCCTGGGGCGCCTGGGGCGAGGTGGGCATGGTGTCGACCGACGCCGTCCGCGACCACCTGCGCGAGCGCGGCATGGTGCCGATGGACCCGGACCTGGCGATCGAGGCGCTGGCCGGGGCCGTCGACGCGGGCGAGGACTGCCTGACCGTCGCCGACATCGACTGGCCCCGCTTCGTCGACACCTTCACCGCCACCAGGGTCAGCCCGCTGCTGGCCGACCTCCCCGAGGCGCGGACGGCGGACGAGGAGCCGGCCGGCGAGGACCGGCGCCCGGACCTCGGCCGCCGGCTCGCCCCGCTGCCCGAGGCGCAGCGGCGACAGATCCTGCTGGACCTGGTCCGCACCGAGGTCGCCGCCGTGCTCAAGCACCCGGACGTCCGGGCCGTCGAGGCCGCGCGGACCTTCAAGGACCTGGGCTTCGAATCGCTCACGGCGGTCGAGCTGCGCAACCGGCTGAACCGGGAGACCGGCCTGCGGCTGCCCGCGACCATGGTGTTCGACCACCCGACGCCGACCGCCCTGGTGGCCTACCTGGAAAGGGAGTTGGACCTCGGTGCCGAGGCGGGCCCGGCCGGCGCCGAGCCGGCGGCGGTCCCGGCCGGCCTGGACGAGCCGATCGCGATCGTCGGCATCGGCTGCCGTTTCCCCGGCGGCGTCCGCTCGCCCGAGGACCTGTGGACCCTGGTGGCCGACGGCGCCGACGCGCTGTCCTCCTTCCCCGTCGACCGCGGCTGGCCGGACCGGGTGCCGGGCGTGGACAGCGCCGTCGGCGGCTTCGTGGACGACGCCACCGAGTTCGACGCCGGGCTGTTCGGGATCTCGCCGCGCGAGGCGCTGGCGATGGACCCGCAGCAGCGGCTGCTGCTGGAGGCGTCCTGGGAGGCCTTCGAGGACGCCGGCATCGATCCGCACGAGGTGCGCGGCAGCCGGACGGGCGTCTTCGCGGGTGCCTCGTCCTCGGGCTACGGCCACGGCCAGCTGCTCGACGGGGTCGAGGGGCACGTGCTGTCCGGCACCGCCAACAGCGTGATCTCGGGCCGCGTCTCGTACGTGTTCGGCCTGGAGGGTCCGGCGGTCACGGTGGACACGGCCTGCTCCTCCTCGCTGGTGGCACTGCACCTCGCGGTGCAGGCGCTGCGGGTGGGCGAGTGCGGCATGGCGCTGGCCGGCGGCGTCGCCGTGATGGTGAACGCCGGCGCGTTCGGCGAGTTCAACCGGCAGGGCGGGCTGGCGGCGGACGGCCGCTGCAAGGCCTTCGCGGCCGGTGCGGACGGTACGGGCTGGGGCGAGGGCGTCGGCGTGCTGGTGCTGGAGCGGCTGTCGGACGCGCAGCGGCTCGGGCACCGGGTGCTGGCGGTGGTCCGGGGGAGCGCGGTCAACCAGGACGGTGCGTCCAACGGTCTGACCGCGCCGAACGGGCCCTCGCAGGAGCGGGTGATCCGTCAGGCCCTCGCCAACGCGGGACTGGCGGTATCGGACGTGGACGCGGTGGAGGCGCACGGCACCGGCACCCGGCTGGGTGACCCGATCGAGGCGCAGGCGCTGCTGGCGACGTACGGCCGGGACCGGGCCGGTGAGCCGCTCTGGCTGGGCTCGGTGAAGTCCAACCTGGGGCACACCCAGGCGGCGGCCGGTGTCGCGGGTGTGATCAAGATGGTGCAGGCGCTGCGGCACGGCGTGCTGCCGGCCACCCTGCACGTGGACGAGCCGACGCCGCAGGTGGACTGGTCGGCGGGCGCGGTGGAACTGCTCACCGAGGCCCGGCCGTGGTCGCCGGGCGAACGCCCGCGCCGGGCGGGCGTGTCCGCCTTCGGGATCAGCGGAACCAACGCCCACGTCCTGCTGGAGCAGGCGCCCCCCGTCGAGGAGACGGCGCCGGTCGAGGAGGCCGCCGGGCCGACGCCGTGGGTGGTGTCGGCGCAGAGCGCCGGGGCGTTGAAGGCCCAGGCGGCGCGGCTGGCCGGGGCGTTGGACACCGACGCCCGTCCGCAGGACGTGGCGTGGTCGCTGGCGACCGGGCGGGCCGGGCTGGCCCACCGCGCGGTGGTGCTCGGCGACGGCCGGGCGGCGCTGCTGGAGGGTCTGGCGGCGCTGGCGGCGGGCGAGCCGTCGGCGCGGGTGGTCTCGGGCGTCACGGCCGAGGGCCGGACGGCGTTCCTGTTCACCGGTCAGGGTGCGCAGCGGGTCGGCATGGGTGCCGGGTTGTACGAGGTGTTCCCGGTGTTCGCCGAGGCCTTCGACGCGGTCTGTGCGGAGTTCGACCTGCTGCTGGACCGTCCGGTGAAGGACGTCGTCTTCGCGGGTGCGGAGGATCTGGACCGTACGGTCTGGGCGCAGGCCGGGCTGTTCGCGGTCGAGGTGGCGCTGTTCCGGCTGCTGGAGTCCTGGGGTGTGGTCCCGGACGTGCTGCTCGGGCACTCGATCGGTGAGGTGGCGGCGGCCCATGTGGCGGGCGTTCTCTCGCTGGCGGACGCGTGCGCCCTGGTGGCGGCGCGCGGCCGGCTGATGGACGCGCTGCCGAGCGGCGGGGCGATGCTGGCGGTGCAGGCCGGCGAGGCCGAGGTCCGCGAGGCGATCGGCGACCGCCTGGACGTCGCCGCCGTCAACGGGCCTGCCTCGGTGGTGGTTTCGGGGCCGGCGGAGGTTGTCGAGGAGTTCGCGGCGCGCTGGTCGGCCGAGGGTCGCAAGACCAGCCGGCTGACGGTCTCGCACGCCTTCCACTCGGCCCTGATGGAGCCGATGCTCGCCGAATTCGCCTCCGTGCTGGCGGAGTTGACCTTCGCCGAGCCGAAGGTACCGATCGTGTCGACGCTGACCGGCTCGCCCGCCGAGCCGGGTCTGCTGACCACGCCGGAGTACTGGGTGCGCCAGGTCCGCGAGGCCGTCCGCTTCGCCGATGGCGTCGAGGCCCTGCACGGCCAGGGCGTGACCCGCTTCCTGGAGGTCGGCCCGGACGGCGTACTGACCGCTCTCGCCGCCCCGTTGGTGCCCGACGCCGTGGGCGCGCCGCTGTTGCGCAAGGACCGGGACGAGCACGAGAGCGCTCCGGCCGCCCTGGCCGCGCTCTGGACGGCGGGAGCCGCGATCGACTGGTCCGCGGTGCTGCCCGCCGGCCGGCGCGTCGCCCTGCCGACGTACGCCTTCCAGCGCGAGCGCTACTGGCCCCGGTCCATCGACCTGGGGAGCCTCGTGGCCGACCCGGCCGAGGCCCGGTTCTGGCGGGCGGTCGAGAACCAGGACCTGGCCGGGCTGGCCGAGGCGCTGGAGATCGGCCGGGCACCCGAGGAGCTGGAGTCCGTCCTGCCGGTGCTGTCCTCGTGGCGGCAGCGCCGCCAGGTCGACTCGGTGGTGGACTCCTGGCGCTACGAGGTGGTCTGGAAGCCGCTGACCGGCCTCACGGAGACCCCCCTGTCGGGGCGCTGGCTGCTGGTGACGGCCGAGGGGGCACCCGTGGAGGCCGTCGAAGCGGCACTGCGGGCCGCCGGCGCGGACGTTCTGCCGGTGGCCGGGGAGGGCCTCGGCCGGAAGGAGCTGGCCGACCGTGTCCGCGAGTCGGCCGCCGAGGGCGAGCCGGTGAACGTGCTCTCCCTGCTCGCCGTGGCCGAACAGCCGCAGGGCCCGGGCTCGTGGGTGTCCTCCGGCGTGGCCGGGACGCTGACGCTGGTCCAGGCGCTGGGCGACGCGGGCGTCAGGGCGAAGCTGTGGTCGGCGACCGTCGGTGCGGTGTCGGTGGGCCGGGCGGACCGGTCGGTGAGCCCGGCGCAGGCGCAGATCTGGGGTCTGGGCCGGGCGGCCGCACTGGAACTGCCGGTCTTGTGGGGCGGGTTGGTCGACCTTCCGCCGGTGCTGGACGAGCGGGCCGGCCACCGGCTGGTGGCGGTGCTCGGCGGTGCCGAGGACCAGGTCGCCGTGCGCTCCTCGGGCGTCTACGGGCGCCGGGTGGTGCGGGCCGCGCAGCGGAGCGGCCGCGGCGGCGTTTGGACCCCGTCCGGGACGGTGCTGGTGACCGGTGGTCTGGGTGCGCTGGGCGCGGAGGTGGCGCGTTGGCTGGCCGGGCGCGGGGTGCCGCACCTGGTGCTGACCGGCCGTCGTGGCGATCGGACGCCGGGCGCCGCCGAGCTGGTGGCCGAACTGACCGGTCTGGGTGCCCGGGTGACGGTCGCCGCCTGTGACGTGGCGGACCGCGACGCGGTCGCCGCCGTCCTGGCCGCGGTGCCCGCCGAGCTGCCGCTCACGGGCGTGGTGCACACCGCGGGCGTGGTGGACGACGGCGTGCTGGACGGCGAGACGGTCGAGCGGTTCGAGCCGGTCTTCGCCGGCAAGGTCGGCGGCGCCGATCTGCTGGACGAGCTGACGGCCGGTCCGGAGCTCGATCTGTTCGTGGTCTTCTCCTCGATCGCGGCGACCTGGGGCAGTGGTGGTCAGGGCGCCTACGCGGCGGCCAACGCCCACCTGGACGCGCTGGTGCAGCGGCGCCGGGCGCGGGGTCTGCGGGGCACGTCGGTGGCCTGGGGCCCGTGGGCCGGTGAGGGCATGGCCGCCCAGGGCGATGCCGCCGAGCAGCTGCGCCGTCGTGGCCTGGCCGTGATGGACCCGGAGTTGGCGGTGTCGGCCCTGGCACGGGCGGTGGACGCGGACGAGGGCTGTGTGACGGTCGCGGACGTGGACTGGCAGCTGTTCGCGCCGGCCTTCACGGCCGTGCGCACCAGCCGGCTGCTGGCGGAGCTGCCGGAGGCCGTCGGCGCGCAGGCGCTGGTGGTCGAGAGCGTGGAGCGGTCCTCGGAGTTCCGGGAGCGGCTGGCGGCGGCCGCGGCCGGGCGCCGGGAGCGGATGCTGGTGGACCTGGTCCGGACCGGTGCGGCCGCCGTCCTCGGGCACGTTTCGATGGAGGCCGTGGACGCCGGTCAGGCGTTCCGCGACCTCGGCTTCGACTCGCTGACGGCGGTGGCCCTGCGGAACCTGCTGGTGAAGGAGACCGGGCTCTCGCTGTCGGCCACGCTGGTGTTCGACTATCCGACGCCGGTGCTGCTGGCGCGGCATCTGGCCGGGGAACTGCTGGAGTCGGTGCCCGAGGCGGCGGTGGCCGCGGAGCTGCCGCGCGCGGTGGTGTCCGCCGCTGAGGACCCGGTCGTGATCGTGGGCATGAGCGCCCGCTATCCGGGCGGGGTGCGTTCGGCGGCCGGGCTGTGGGAGCTGGTGGCCGCCGGGGCGGACGGGGTCACCGGCTTCCCGACCGACCGCGGCTGGCCGCTCGAAGCGGTCGGCGCCGCGGCGGCGCGCGGTGGCTTCGTGGAGAGCGTGACGGAGTTCGACGCGGGGCTGTTCGCGATCTCGCCGCGCGAGGCGCTGGCGATGGACCCGCAGCAGCGGATCCTGCTGGAGGCGTCCTGGGAGGCCTTCGAGGACGCCGGGATCGACCCGCGTTCGGTGCGCGGCGAGCAGATCGGCGTCTTCGTCGGTGCCTCCAACTCCGGCTACGGTGCCGCCGGTGGCCTGGAGGAGGTCCAGGGCCATGTGCTGGCCGGGACGGCGAACAGTGTGATCTCCGGCCGGGTGGCGTACGCCTTCGGTCTGGAGGGTCCGGCCGTCACCGTGGACACGGCCTGCTCCTCCTCGCTGGTGGCCCTGCACTGGGCGGCGCAGGCGCTGCGCGAGGGCGACTGCGGGCTCGCGCTGGCCGGTGGTGTCACCGTGCTGGCCACCCCCGGGGTGTTCGGCGAGTTCGACCGCCAGGGCGGCCTGGCCGCCGACGGCCGCTGCAAGGCCTTCGCGGCCGGCGCGGACGGTACGGGCTGGGGCGAAGGCGTGGGTCTTCTGGTGCTGGAGCGGCTCTCGGACGCGCGCCGCAACGGGCACGAGGTGCTCGCGGTGGTCCGGGGCAGCGCGGTCAACCAGGACGGCGCCTCCAACGGCCTCACCGCCCCGAACGGCCCCGCCCAGCAGCGGGTGATCCGCCAGGCACTCGCCAACGCCGGACTGACGGCCGCCGACGTCGACGCCGTCGAGGCGCACGGCACGGGCACCGTGCTGGGCGACCCGATCGAGGCCCAGGCGCTGCTCGCGACCTACGGTCGGGACCGCGACGGCGAGCCGCTCTGGCTCGGCTCGGTGAAGTCCAACATCGGCCACACCCAGGCCGCGGCGGGCGTCGCGGGCGTGATCAAGATGGTGCAGGCGATGCGCCACGGGGTACTCCCGGCGACCCTGCACGTGGACGAGCCCACCGCCGAGGTGGACTGGTCGGCGGGCGCGGTGGAACTGCTCACCGAGGCGCGCTCCTGGCCCGAGCTGGACCGGCCGCGCCGCGCGGGTGTGTCCTCCTTCGGGATCAGCGGCACCAACGCCCATGTGATCATCGAGCGCCCCGAGCCCGGGCCCGCGCCCGCGCCGGTGGCGGGGGCCGGCTCCGGCCCCGTCCCGTGGGCGCTGTCCGCCCGCACCGCCGACGGGCTGCGCGGCCAGGCCGAACGGCTGCGCGAGCACGTGCGGGAGCACGGGACGGCGGACCTCAGGGATGTCGGCCGCGCCCTGGCCACCTCCCGCGCCGCGCTGGAGCACCGGGCGGTCGTCGTCGGCTCCGACCGCGAGGAACTGCTGCGCGGGCTGGCCGCCGTCGTCGACGGCGCGCCGAGCGCGGCGGTGGTCTCCGAGCTCGCGGGCGACGGCCGGGTGGCGTTCCTGTTCACCGGCCAAGGTGCGCAGCGGGCCGGGATGGGACGTGACCTCCACGCCCGCCACCCGGTGTTCGCGGAGGCCTTCGACGCGGTCTGCGCGGAGTTCGACCTGCTGCTGGACCGCTCGGTGAAGGACGTGGTGTTCGAGGGCACCGAGGACCTGGACCGTACGGTGTGGGCGCAGGCCGGGCTGTTCGCGGTCGAGGTGGCGCTGTTCCGGCTGCTCGAATCCTGGGGCGTGGTACCGGAGTTGATGCTCGGCCACTCGATCGGAGAGATCGCCGCGGCGCACTGCGCCGGGGTGTTCCCGCTGCCGGACGCCTGCGCCCTGGTGGCCGCGCGCGGCCGGCTGATGGAGGCACTGCCCGAGGGCGGGGCGATGCTGGCGGTCCAGGCCACCGAGGCCGAGGTCCGCGAGGCGATCGGCGGCCGCCTGGACGTCGCCGCCGTCAACGGCCCGGCCGCCGTGGTGGTCTCCGGCCCCGTCGAGGTGGTCGAGGGGTTCGCCGCGGGCTGGTCGGCGGCCGGGGTGAGGACGCGCCGGCTGGCCGTCTCGCACGCCTTCCACTCGGCCCTGATGGAGCCGATGCTGGACGACTTCGCGGCCGTCCTGAAGGGCCTGGCCTTCAGCGAGCCGGGCATCCCGGTGGTCTCCGCCCTGACCGGCGGGATCGCCGGGCCCGGCCTGCTCACCACCCCCGACTACTGGGTGCGCCAGGTCCGCGAGGCCGTCCGCTTCGCCGACGGCGTCGAGACCCTGCACCGCCAGGGCCTGACCCGGTTCGCCGAACTGGGCCCCGACGGCGTGCTGTCCGCGCTGGTGGCCCGGATCGTCCCGGACGCCGTCGGCGTGCCGCTGCTGCGCGAGGGACGGGACCACGTGCCGTCCGCCGTCGGGCGGCTCTGGGCGGCCGGCGTGCCGGTGGACTGGGCGGCCGTGCTGCCCGGTGGCCGGCGGGTGGACCTGCCGACCTACGCCTTCCAGCGGGACCGCTACTGGCCGGAGCCGACGGCGGCGGCGCAGCCCGTCGACCCGGCGGAGGAGCGGTTCTGGGAGGCGGTCGAGCGCGAGGACCTCGGCGAGCTGGCCGAGACCCTGGACGCCCGACCGGAGGCCGTCGGGACGGCGCTGACCGCGCTGTCCTCCTGGCGTCGCCGCCGTCGCCAGGACGCCCGCACCGACGCCTGGCGCCACCGGGTGCTGTGGCAGCCGGCCGCCGCGCCGTCCGGCCGGGCCGTGCTGGACGGGACCTGGCTGGTCGTCGCCCCGGAGGGCGAGGAGCTGGCGGCCGAGGCGCAGAGCAGCCTGGTCGCCGCCGGGGCCCGGACGCTGCGGCTCGCCGTCGACGGCGACGCGGGCGACGGAACCCACGGAACCCACGGAACCCACGGAACCCACGGAACCCACGGGACGGACCGCGCGGCGCTGGCCGCGCGGCTGCGGACCGTGCTCGACGGGGCCGGTGCGCTCGCGGGCGTGCTCGCGGTGCCCGGCGACCGGGTCGCCGAGCTGGCGACGCTCGCCCAGGCCCTGGACGACACCGGTCTGACCGCCCCGCTGTGGGCGGTCACCGCCGGTGCGGTGTCGACCGGCCCGGCGGACCCGCCGGCCGACCCGGGCCAGGCCACCGTCTGGGGCCTCAGCCGCGGCCTCGACCTGGCCGGTCCGGACTGCTGGGGCGGAATCGTCGACCTCCCGGTGCGCCGGGACGCCGCCGCCTGGGACCGCCTCGCGCAGACGCTCACCGGAGCGGAGCAGGAGGCCGCGATCCGCGACGGGCGGGTCTTCGTCCGCCGGCTGGTACCGGCCCCGGCCGGGGCGGCGGCCGGGCAGGTGCGGTGGCCGGACACCGGCACCGTCCTGATCACCGGCGGCACCGGGGCGCTCGGCCGGCGGGTCGCCCGCCGGCTGGCCGACCTGGGCGTGCCGCGCCTGCTGCTGGTCGGCCGGCGCGGTGAGCGGGCGCCCGGCGTCGCCGACCTGCTCGCCGAGCTGCGGGCGGCCGGAACCGAGGCGACGGTGGCGGCCTGCGACGTCGCCGACCGGGCGGCGCTCGCCGGGCTGCTCGCCGCGGTCCCCGCCGAGCACCCGCTCACCGCGGTGGTGCACGCGGCCGGGGTCGGCGACGACACCACGGCCGACGCGCTCACCCCGGAGCGGATCGCCGAGGTGCTGCGGCCCACCGTGGACGGCGCCCGCCACCTGCACGAGCTGACCTCGGGTCTGGACCTGAGCGCCTTCGTGCTGTTCTCCTCGGTGGCCGGGGTCTGGGGTGCCGCCCAGCCCGCCAGGGCGGCGGCCAACGCCTACCTGGACGCGCTGGCCGAGGCCCGCCGGGCCGCCGGCCTGGCGGCCACCTCGATCGCCTGGGGGCCGTGGGCCGCCGCCGACGGGCTGACCGCCGACGCCGCCGGCCTGCTGGCCCGCACCGGGCTGCGGGCGCTGGACCCGGACGCTGCGCTCGACCTGCTCGCCCGCCTGCCCCGGGAGGCCTGCCTCACCGTCGCGGACGTCGACTGGGAGCGCTTCGCCGCCTCGTACACGCTCAGCCGGCCGCGCCGGCTTCTGGACGGGGTCCCGGCCGCACGGCGCACCGCCGGCGCGGCCGACGAGCCGGTGCCGGCGGACGCGGCGGCGCTGCGCGAGCGGCTCGCCGGGCTGCCGGACGAGGAGCGGCACCGGGCCATGCTCGACCTGGTCCGCGCCCACGCCGCCGGCGTGCTCGGGCACGACGGCGCCGAGGCGGTCGCACCGGAGCGGCCGTTCCTGGAACTGGGCGTCAACTCGCTCAGTGCGATCGAGCTGCGCGACCGGCTCCGGACGGCCGTCGGGGTGCCGCTGGAGAGCACCGTGGTGTTCGACAGCGGGACCGCGGCCGAGCTGGCCCGGCGGGTCCTGGCGGCCCTCGGCGGGTCCGCCGCCGCCGCCGAGCCGCGCGAGCAGACCGGGATCCTGCGCACCCTGTACGCCGAGTCGATGCGGCAGAACAAGCTCCACAAGTACATGGAGTTCCTGTCCGACGCGGCCTCCTACCGGCCGATGTTCGACTCGCCCGAGGAGGTCACCGAGCGGCCCGCGCCGGTCTTCCTGGCGCGCGGGCCGAAGCGGCCGCGGGTGGTCTGCCACACCGGCATGTCGGCGCTGGGCGGCGTGCACGAGTTCGCCCGCTTCGCCGCCTCCTTCAACGGCAGCCACGACGTGATCGCGCTGCCGCTGCCCGGCTACCGGGACGGGGAGCAGCTGCCGGCCGGCCTGGAGGCCTCGCTGGACTGGCAGGCCAGGACACTGGTCGAGGTCGCCGGGGACGCTCCGTTCGTGCTCCTCGGGCACTCCGGCGGTGGGCTGCTCGCCCACGCGCTGACCCGCCGGCTGGAGGCGATGGGCGTGCCGGTGGCCGGCGTGGTCCTGGTGGACACCTATCCGATGGACCGTCCGATGCACCAGGAGTGGCTGTCGGAGCTGACCGAGGGCACCTTCGGGCGTGAGGAGCTGGCCGTGCCGATGACCGACACCCGGCTCACCGCCCAGGCCTGGTACGGCCGGATGTACCTCGGCTTCCGGGCCGAGGAGGTCGCCGCCGCCACCCTGGTGGTCCGGGCCTCCGACCCGATCGGCGAGTGGACCCGGGAGGACGACTGGCGCGCCACCTGGGACCGGCCGCACCGTACGGTGGACGTCCCCGGCAATCACTTCACGGTGATGATGGAGCACGGCGCCACGACCGCCGCGGCCGTCCGGGAGTGGCTGGACACCCTGGTCGAGCCCGGTGGTGCGCGGGCCGCCGAAGGGTGACCGGACGCGGAACCGCCCGGGAGCGTCTCGTACGCTCCCGGGCGGTTCCGTCCGCGGGCCGCCGGCTCAGGCGCGGTACGCGACCCGCAGCGGCAGGCGCTTGAGGCCCAGCACGAAGTTGAACCGGGTGTGCCACTCCAGCTCCGTGGAGGCCAGCTCGATCCTCCCGTAGCGCCGCAGCAGCTCGGTGATGGTCAGGCAGACCTCGGTCCGGCCGAGCATCGCGGCGATGCAGTAGTGCGGCCCGGAGCCGAAGGCGAGCGACTTCACGCCCTCGCGGCGCAGGTCCAGGCGGTCCGGGTCGGGGAACCTCGCCGGGTCCCGGTGGGCGGCGCCGAGGATCGCCAGGACGACGTCGCCGGCCGGGATGCGCTGCCCGGAGACGACGAGGTCGTCGGTCAGGTGCCGCAGGATGACCTGCACCGTGGAGTTGTAGCGGGCCAGCTCCTCGAAGCAGTCGCCCATCATCCCCGGGTTCGCCCGCAGCAGCTCCAGCTGGTCGGGGTTGGTCAGCAGGGCGTGCAGGCTGTTGCCGATGACGTTGATCGTGGTCTCGTGCCCGGCGTTGAACAGCAGCAGCACCTGGGCGATCACGTCCTCGTCGCTGAGCCCCTCGCCGTCCTCGTCCTTCGCCATCAGCATGGTCAGGACGTCGTCCCGGGGCTCGGCCCGGCGCAGCTCCATCTGGTGCCGGATGTAGGCGCTGAACTCCGGCTCGGCCTGGTTCATCGCGTCCCGCATCCGCGGGGTGATCAGCGGGTCGATGATGTTGGCGATCGCGTTCGTCCACTTGAGGCACTTGTCCGCGTCCTCGATCGGAATGCCCAGCAGACCGCAGATCACCGCGACCGGGACGGGGGCGGCGAGCTGCTCGATCAGGTCGACCTCGCCCTCGCCCATGTCGTCGATCAGCCGGTTGACGATGCGCAGGATCTCCGGCTCCAGGCGCTGCACGGCGCGCGGCGTCACCGCCCGGGCGATGATGCGGCGCAGCTTGCGGTGCTCCTCGCCGTGCTTCACCAGCATCCAGCGGCTCAGGCTGCGCATCGCCGGGCTGTCGGGACCGCCGCGCTGCTCCGCGAACGCCGGATCCGTGGTGACGCTGGAGGACGCCTGCGGGGAGCGCAGGAACGCGTCCACGTCGTCGTACCGGCTGAGCGTCCAGAATCCGTACGGCGAATGGTGAATGGGTTCCGTCTCGCGCAGCCGCCGATAGTAGGCGTATCTGTTCCTATGGAGCTGCGGATCGTTGAGGTCGAAGAGAACCCTGGTCCTTTGCCGCTCCACCATGACCCGGCCAATCATCGCGAGGAAATTTTTCCCCAGGCTCCGGCGGACGGTGATGAGGGGTCAACCCCTATCCTTCCCGGCGGCGTGCTGGTTAAGGGGGAATCCTTGAGGCTAGGGGTGGTTGACGGCGCCGGGCCGCGATTAGCCTGCGTCGGGCGGGACCGGTGAATTGGGCGGCTGGTGCACGCGGCGGCGGCGAAAGTCCAGGAATTCCCGTAACGGGCCGGCCGGTCGTCTCCGTCTATTCGTCGCGCCATCCGTGGAAGAGGGTTTCACCAGATGGTTGATAAGGATACGCTTCGCGATTATCTGAAGCGGGTCACCGCCGATCTCCACCGGACCAGGCAGCGCCTGGCCGATTTCGAGGCGGCGGACGCCGAACCGCTGGCGATCATCGGGATGAGTTGCCGGTTCCCTGGCGGCGTCCGTTCACCGGAGGACCTCTGGCGGCTGGTGGCCGACGGCGCCGACGCCATCGGCCCCTTCCCGGAGGACCGCGGCTGGGCCCTCGACCACCTCTTCGACGACGACCCGGACCGGGCCGCGACCAGCTACGTGCGCGAGGGCGGCTTCGTCACCGGGGCCACCGAGTTCGACCCCGGGTTCTTCGACATCTCGCCGCGCGAGGCGCTGGCGATGGACCCGCAGCAGCGGCTGCTGCTCCAGGCGTGCTGGGAGGCCGTCGAGCGCGCCCGCCTCGACCCCACCTCGCTGCGCGGCAGCGACACCGGCGTCTTCGTCGGCGCCGGCGACCAGAAGTACACCGCGCTGGTTGCCGGGGCGCCGCACGAGGGCGGCGAGGGCTACCTGCTCACCGGCGGCGCCAGCGCCGTCATCTCGGGCCGGGTCTCCTACGCGATGGGCCTGGAGGGCCCCGCGATCACCGTGGACACCGCCTGCTCCTCCTCGCTGGTCGCGCTCCACCTGGCCGCCCGTTCGGTGCGCCAGGGCGAGTGCTCGCTGGCACTGGTCGGCGGCGTCACCGTGATGGCCACCCCGGGTGTGTTCACCGAGTTCAGCAAGCAGCGCGGGCTGGCCGGGGACGGCCGGTGCAAGTCCTTCGCCGCCGCGGCCGACGGCACCGGCTGGTCCGAGGGCGTCGGCGTGCTCCTGGTGGAGCGGCTCTCCGACGCACGCCGGCTCGGGCACCCGGTGCTCGCCGTGGTGCGCGGCTCGGCGGCCAACCAGGACGGCGCCTCCAACGGGCTCACCGCCCCCAACGGGCCGTCCCAGCAGCGGGTCATCATGCAGGCCCTGGCCGGCGCCAAGC
The DNA here is from genome assembly GCF_053611565.1 of Kitasatospora sp. NPDC054795. Classification (NCBI taxonomy): domain Bacteria; kingdom Bacillati; phylum Actinomycetota; class Actinomycetes; order Kitasatosporales; family Streptomycetaceae; genus Kitasatospora; species Kitasatospora sp. NPDC054795. The sequence goes on along the minus strand of NZ_JBSHAP010000031.1, from coordinate 42,009 downwards.
TGTCCACCGGGGACGTCGACCTGGTCGAGGCGCACGGCACCGGCACCGAGCTCGGCGACCCGATCGAGGCCCAGGCCCTGCTGGCCACCTACGGCCAGGGCCGGGCACAGGACCGTCCGCTGTGGCTCGGCTCGGTCAAGTCCAACATCGGGCACGCCCAGGCCGCGGCCGGCGTGGCCAGCGTGATCAAGGCCGTGATGGCCCTGCGGCACGGCGTGCTGCCGGCCACCCTGCACGTCGACGGACCGACCCCGCACGTGGACTGGTCGGCCGGCGCGGTGGAACTGCTCACCGAGTCCCGGCCCTGGCCGCGCGGCGCCGCGCCGCGCCGCGCCGGCGTCTCCTCGTTCGGCATCAGCGGCACCAACGCCCACATCATCCTGGAGGAGGCCGACGAGCCCGCGGCCGACGAGCCCGGGGCGGCGGAGGCCGTGGCAGGCCCGGCCGGCGGGGAACTCCCCTTCGTCCTCGGCGCCAAGAGCGAGGCCGCGCTGCGCGGCCAGGCCGCGCGGCTGCGCGCCCTGCTGACGGCCGACCCGGCGGTGCACCCGGCGGACCTCGGCCGCTCGCTGGCCGTCACCCGTGCCGCGCTGAGCCACCGCGCGGTGGTCGTCGCGGCCGACCGCGCCGGCCTGCTGGCCGGCCTGGCCGCCCTGGAGGACGGCACCGAGAGCGGCCGGGTGGTGCGCGGCGCCGCCGCCCGCAGAAGCGGCAAGCTGGCCTTCCTGTTCACCGGCCAGGGCGCCCAGCGCGCCCGGATGGGCGCCGAACTGGCCGTCGCCCAGCCCGTGTTCGCCGAGGCCCTGGCCGAGGTGTGCGAGCGGCTGGACCCGCACTTCGACCCGCCGCTGCGCGCCGTGCTCGACGCAGAGCCCGGCAGCGACACCGCCGCGCTGCTCGACCGGACCGCCTACACCCAGGCCGCGCTGTTCGCCGTCGAGGTGGCGTTGTACCGCCTGGCGACCGCCTTCGGCCCGGCCCCCGACTTCCTGCTCGGCCACTCGGTCGGCGAGGTCGCCGCCGCCCACGTCGCGGGCGCGCTCTCGCTGGACGACGCCTGCACCCTGGTCGCCGCGCGCGGCCGGCTGATGCAGGCGATGCCCGAGGGCGGCGCGATGCTCGCCGTCGGCGCGGACGAGGCGCGGGTCCGCGAGGACCTGGCCGCGGTGGCCGACCGGGTCGCCGTCGCCGCCGTCAACGGGCCGGCCTCGACGGTCGTCTCCGGCGACCGCGAAGCGGTCCTGGCGCTCGCCGCCACCTGGCGCGAACGCGGCCTGCGCACCCGCGAGCTGCGGGTCTCGCACGCCTTCCACTCGCCGCACATGGACGGCATGCTGGCGGAGTTCCGCGAGGTCGTCGCGGGGCTCGCGTTCCGGCCGCCGGTGATCCCGGTGGTCTCCAACCTCACCGGCGCCCCCGTCGGCGCCGAGCAGCTGGCCGACCCGGACCACTGGGCCCGGCAGGTCCGCGAGACCGTCCGGTTCGCCGACGGGGTCCGGCACCTCGACGGGCAGGGCGTCACCCGCTACCTCGAACTCGGGCCCGACGGCGTGCTCACCGCCATGGCCCGGGAGAGCCTCGCCCACCGCGAGGACACCGTCTTCCTGGCCCCGCTGCTGCGCCGCGACCGGCCCGAGCCGCTGAGCGTCGCCACCGCGCTGGCCGGCCTGCACGTGCACGGCGGCGCCGTCGACTGGGCCGCCGTCTTCGGTGACGGACGCCTGCTGGACCTGCCGACCTACGCCTTCGAGACCGCGCCGTACTGGCCCAACACCGCCTCCTGGCGCGGCGACGTCACCGCGGCGGGCCTGAGCGCCATCGGCCACCCGATGATCGGCGCCGGGATCTCGCTCGCCGGCGGGGACGAACTGCTGTTCACCGCACGGCTGTCCGCCGACGCCCACCCGTGGCTGGCCGACCACCGGGTGCACGGCCGGGTCGTCGTTCCCGGCACCGCCTTCGTCGAACTCGCCGTCCACGCGGGCGACCAGGTCGGCTGCGGGGACCTCGACGAACTGGTCCTGGAGGCCCCGCTGGCGCTGCCCGACCGCGGCGCGGTCCAGGTCCAGGTGGCGGTCGGCGCCGCCGGCCCGGACGGCCGCCGCACCGTCACGGTGCACGCCCGGCCCGAGGAACGGGCCGACGACAACTGGCCGGACCGGCCCTGGACCCGGCACGCGACCGGCGTGCTGGCCCCCACCGCCGACGGCCCGGCGGCCGAGCCGGCCCCGCAGCAGTGGCCCCCCGCCGACGCCGCCCCGGCCGACGTGGACGCCGTGTACGAGCTGCTGGACACGGCCGGACTGGCGTACGGCCCCGCCTTCCGCGGCCTGGCCGCCGCCTGGCGTCACGGTGACGCGATCCTGCTGGAGGCCCGGGCCGGAGACCCCGAGGAGGCCCGCCGCTACGGCCTGCACCCGGCGCTGCTGGACGCCGTCCTGCACGCCCTCGCGGTCCGTTCGACGGCCGACGGGGGAGCCGACGGCACCCCGCTCACCGCCGGACTGCCGTTCTCCTGGACCGGGGTCGCCCTGCGCGCCTCCGGCGCCCCCGGCGTCCGGGCCCGGATCACCCCGCTGGGTGAGGACGCGCTCTCGCTGGTGGCCTGGGACGGCGACGGCCGGCCGGTCGTCACCGTCGAGCGCCTCGCGCTGCGCGCGGCCGCCCCCGCCGGTCCGGCCGCCGACCCGGCCGGGCTGTACCGGGTGGACTGGCGGCGCCCGGCCGACGGCGGCACCGAGGTCGCCGTGCCCGAGGACCTCGCGCTGCTGGACGCCGAGGACGCCCTGGCCGCGGCCGTCGACGAGGACGGCCACGTGCCCGGAATCGTCGTGCTGCCCTGCCCGGCCGGCTCGGCGCAGGAGGCCGTCGCCCGGGTGCTGACGGTGCTCCAGGACTGGCTGGCCGACGACCGCTTCACGCCCGCCCGCCTGGTGGTGCTCACCCGCGACGCGGTCGCCGCCGCCCCCGGCGACCCGGTCGCCGACCCGGCCGGCGCCGCCGCCTGGGGCCTGGTGCGCACCGCGCAGACCGAGCACCCCGACCGCTTCGTCCTGCTGGACGCCCCCGCCGGGGCGCCGGTGCCGACCGGGGTGCTGACCGCCGCCGTCGCCTGCGGCGAACCCCAACTGGCGCTGCGCGACGGCGAACTCGCCGCCGCCCGACTGGTCCGCGCGGCCGTGCCCGCCGGCCTGCCGGCCCCGGCCGGAGCCGGGGCCTGGCGGCTGGACACCCGCAACCCGGGCACCCTGGAGGCCCTCGAACTGCTGCCGGTCGACCCGGCCGCCCCGCTGGCCCCCGGCGCGGTGCGGCTCGGCGTGCGCGCGGCGGGCCTCAACTTCCGCGACGTGCTGGGCGCGCTCGGCATGTACCCGGGCGATGTCGTGCTCGGCGGCGAGGCCGCCGGCGTGGTGCTGGAGGTCGGACCGGACGTCGAGGGCCTGCGCCCGGGTGACCGGGTGTTCGGCCTCTGCCCGGCCGCGTTCGGCCCCGTCGCCGTCACCGACCACCGGCTGCTCGCCCCGATGCCCGCGCACTGGTCCTTCGCCGAGGCCGCGGCCGTCCCGATCGCCTACGCCACCGCCTACTACGGCCTGGTGGACCTGGCCGGCCTGCGGGCCGGCGAGTCGGTGCTGATCCACGCCGCCGCGGGCGGCGTGGGCACCGCCGCCGTCCAGGTCGCCCGGCACCTGGGCGCCGAGGTCTACGGCACCGCCAGCCCGGCCAAGTGGGAGGCGGTGCGCGCCCTGGGCGTCGCCGCCGACCGGATCGCCTCCTCCCGGGACACCGGCTTCGCCCGGCGCTTCGCCGAGGCCACCGACGGCCGCGGCATGGACGTGGTGCTGGACGCCCTGGCCGGCGAGTTCGTCGACGCCTCGCTCGACCTGCTGCCGCGCGGCGGCCGCTTCATCGAGATGGGCAAGACCGACGTCCGCGACCCCGGCGAGGTCGCCGCCCGCCACCCCGGCGTGCGCTACCAGGCCTTCGACCTGATCGAGGCCGGCCCCGAGCGGATCGGCGAGATCCTCGCCACCCTGCTGGAGCTGTTCCGCGCCGGCGAGCTGCGGCTGCCGCCGCTGCGCGCCTGGGACGTGCGCACCGCCCCCGAGGCGTTCCGCCACCTCGGCCAGGCCCGCCAGATCGGCAAGGTCGTCCTCACCCTGCCGCGCGCCTTCGACCCGGACGGCACCGTCCTGGTCACCGGCGGCACCGGCGGCCTCGGCCGGGTCCTCGCCGAGCACCTGGCGACCGCCCACGGCGTCCGCCACCTCACCCTGCTCAGCCGTACCGGGCCCGCCGCCGAGGGCGCCGCCGCGCTCACCGAGGCGCTGGCCGAACGGGGCGCACAGGTCGAGCTGATCGCCTGCGACGCCGCCGACCGGGACGCGCTCGCCGCGGTGCTGGCCGGGCTCACCCGCCCGCTGACCGGGGTGTTCCACCTGGCCGGCGTGGTGGACGACGCCGTGGTCACCGGCCTGACCCCGCAGCGCGCCGCCGCCGTCCTGCGCGCCAAGGCGGACGCCGCCGCGCACCTGGACGAGCTGACCCGGCACGCCGACCTGGCGGCCTTCGTGCTCTACTCCTCCGCCGCCGGCACCCTGGGCAGCGCCGGGCAGGCCGGCTACGCCGCCGCCAACGCCTACCTCGACGCCCTCGCCCACCGCCGGCGCGCCGCCGGGCTGCCCGCGCTGTCGCTGGCCTGGGGGGCGTGGCAGGACACCGCCGGCATGACCAGCCGGCTCACCGGGGCCGAGCGCGAGCGCATCGCCCGCTCCGCCTTCCCGCCGCTCTCCGTCGAGCGCGGCCTCGCGGCCCTGGACGCGGCGCTCGCCCTGTCCCACCCGGCGCTGGTCGCCACCGGGCTGGACCAGGCCGCCCTGGCCGCCGGCGCGGGGTCGCTGCCGCCGCTGCTGCGCGAACTCGTCCGCGGCGGCACCCGGCGCGTCTCCGGCGCCGACCCGGCCGCCGCCGGTTCGGCCCTCGGCCGCCGGCTGGCCGGACTCGGCGCGGAGGACCGGCTCCGGCTGCTGCTGGAGCAGGTGCGCGGCCAGGCCGCCGCCGTGCTCGGCTTCGCCGGGCCCGAACCGGTCGACCCGAACCGGGCGTTCAAGGAGCTCGGGGTCGACTCGCTGACCGCGGTCGAGCTGCGCAACCGGCTCTCCGCCGTCACCGGCCTGCGGCTGCCGGCCACCCTGGTCTTCGACCACCCGACCCCGGCGCTGCTCGCCGAGGAGCTCGGTCGCGAACTGCTCGGCGGGTCCGAGCCCGAGCCCGCGTCCGGGACCGCCACCGCCGGCCCGGCCCCGGTGGCCGCCACCGGCCCGGCCGACGACCCGCTGGCGATCATCGGCATGAGCTGCCGACTGCCCGGCGGCGCCGACACCCCCGAGGGGCTGTGGCGGATCGTCAGCCAGGGCGTGGACGCCATGACCCCGGTGCCCACCGACCGCGGCTGGGACCTCGGAGCCTTCCCGGAGGGCTTCGCGGACGGCCTCGACGGCGGCTTCGTCGACGGCCTGGCCGACTTCGACCCCGCCTTCTTCGGCATCAGCCCGCGCGAGGCCCTGGCGATGGACCCGCAGCAGCGGCTGCTGCTGGAGACGGCCTGGGAGGCGATCGAGAGCGCCGGGATCGACCCGACCACGCTGCACGGCAGCCCGACCGGCGTCTTCGTCGGCAACGCCACCACCGGCTACAGCGTCGGCGCCACTGAGGTGCCCGAGGGCATCGGCCCGCACCTGATGCTCGGCACCGCCGCCTCCGTCACCTCCGGCCGGGTCGCGTACAGCCTCGGCCTGGAGGGCCCGGCGCTGTCCATCGACACCGCCTGCTCCTCCTCGCTGGTGGCGCTGCACACGGCGGGCGAGGCGCTCGGGCGCGGCGACTGCTCGCTCGCCCTGGTCGGCGGCGTGACCCTGATGGTCGTGCCGACCATGTTCGTCGAGGGCACCCAGGGCGGCGCGGTCTCCACCGACGGCCGCTGCAAGGCCTTCGCCGCCGCCGCCGACGGCACCGGCTGGGGCGAGGGCGCCGGCATGCTGCTGGTCGAGCGGCTCTCCGACGCCCGCCGCAACGGCCACCGGGTGCTGGCCCTGGTCCGCGGCACCGCCGTCAACCACGACGGCGCCAGCAACGGGCTGACCGCCCCCAGCGGCCGGGCCCAGCAGAAGGTCATCCGGCAGGCGCTGAGCGCCGCCCGGCTCGCCCCCGGCGACGTCGACGCCATCGAGGCGCACGGCACCGGCACCGAGCTGGGCGACCCGATCGAGGCACGGGCGCTCCAGGCCGTCTACGGCCGGGACCGGGAGGCCGACCGCCCGGTGTGGCTCGGCTCGGTCAAGTCCAACATCGGGCACACCCAGTCCGCGGGCGGCGTCGCCGCCGTGATCAAGATGGTCCAGGCGATGCGGCACGACCTGCTGCCCGCCACCCTGCACGTGGACGAGCCGACCCCGCACGTGGACTGGTCGGCGGGCGCGCTGCGCCTGCTCACCGAACCGGTGCCGTGGCCGCGGGGAGGTCGCACCCGCAGGGCGGGCGTCTCCTCGTTCGGCATGAGCGGCACCAACGTCCACGTGATCCTGGAGGAGGCGCCGGAGCAGGCCGAGGCCCCGGCGCGGCCGGCCGCCCCGTCCCTGGCCGGCGCCCCCACCCCCTGGCTGCTGTCCGCCCGTGGCGAGGCCGCGCTGCGCGCGCAGGCCGCACGGCTGCGCGAACACCTCTCCACCCGTCCGGAAGTGACGAATGATCAGGTCGCCGGAGCGCTGTCGTCCGGCCGTTCCGCCTTCGACCACCGCGCGGTGCTCCTCGCCGACGACCGGGAGTCCTTCACCGAGCTGCTGACGGCGCTCGCCGAGGACCGGACGGCCGAGGGCCTGGTACGCGGCGTCGCCGCCGCCGGGGGCCGCACCGTGTTCGTCTTCCCCGGCCAGGGCACCCAGTGGGCCGGCATGGCCGCCGGCCTGCTGGAGGCCTCCGAGGTCTTCCGCGACTCCGTCCGGGCCTGTGACGCCGCCCTGGCCCAGTACGCCGACTGGTCGGTGGAGGACGTGCTGCGCGGCGCCGAGGACGCCCCGCCGATCGAGCGGATGGACGTCGTCCAGCCCGTGCTGTTCACCATGATGGTGTCGCTGGCCGCGCTCTGGCGCTCGCACGGCATCACCCCCGCCGCCGTGGTGGGGCACTCCCAGGGGGAGATCGCGGCGGCCCACGTCGCGGGCGCGCTCACGCTGTCCGACGCGATGCGGATCGTCGCGCTGCGCAGCCGGCTGCTCCTGGCGCTCGCCGGGCAGGGCGCCATGGCGTCGGTCTCGCTGCCCGAGGACGAGGTGGCCGCCCGGATCGAGGCCTGGCCGGGCGAGCTGCACATCGCCGCCGTCAACGGCCCGCGCTCGATCGTGGTCGCCGGAGACCCGGGGACGGTCGACGGGTTCGTCGAGGCGCTGGCCGCCGAGGACGTGCGGGTGCGCAAGGTCCGGGTCAACGGCGCCGGCCACTCGCCGCAGGTCGAGCCGCTGCGCGAGGCCGTGCTGGAGGCGCTCGCCGGCATCGAGCCGCAGCCCGCCCGGACGGCCTTCTACTCCACCGTGACCGGCGGCGCGCTCGACACCACCGAGCTGGGCACCGCCTACTGGTACCGCAACATGCGCGAGCCGGTCCGGTTCGCCCACGCCGTCCGCTCCCTGCTGGAGGACGGCTACCGCACCTTCGTCGAGTCCAGCCCGCACCCGGTGCTGGGCCCCGGCGTGCAGGAGGCCGCCGAGGAACTCCCCGGCACCGGCGAGGTGACCGTGGTCGGCACCCTGCGCCGCGACGAGGGCGGCCCGGCCCGGTTCCTGCGCTCGCTCGCCGAGGCGCACGTCCACGGCGCCCGCCCGGACTGGTCCACGGTCCTCGGCGGCGCCCCGGCCACCGCCGTCGAGCTGCCCACCTACGCGTTCCAGCGGCAGCGCTACTGGCTCGACCTGCCGGCGGCGCACGGCGCCGCGGCCGGCGACGCCCTGCGCGACCCGGCCGAGGAACGGTTCTGGGCGGCGGTCTCCGAGGCCGACCCGGCCGGGCTGGCCGAGGCGCTCGGCGTGGACGACCCGGACGCCCGCGCCGCGCTGGCCGCCGCCGCGCCCGCGCTGCCGGTGCTCTCCTCCTGGCGGGCGCGCCGCCGGGACGGCTCCACCATCGACAACTGGCGCTACCGGGTGCGCTGGCGGCGCATCGCCCGCACCGAGGGCGCCGAACTCTCCGGCACCTGGCTGCTGGTCGTCCCGGGCGGCGAGGACGACGGGACCGCCGCGTTCTGCGCGCGGGCGCTCGGCGAGCACGGGGCCCGCGTGGTGACCGTCTCGCCCGCCGCCGACGACCCGTCCGGCGACGGCCTCGGCGAGCGGATCGCCGAGGCGGCGGCCGAGGGGCCGGCCGGCGTGCTGTCCCTGCTGGCCCTGGACGAGGAGACCCACCCGGACCACCCGGTGCTCTCCCGCGGGCTGGCCCGCACCCTCGCCCTGGTCCGGGCCGTGGAGGCGGCCGGCGGCACGGCACCCCTCTGGATCGCCACCCGGGGCGCGGTCTCGGTCGGGGCCGCCGACCCGCTGACCCGCCCGGAGCAGGCCGGCGCCTGGGGCCTCGGCCTGACCGCCGGACTGGAACTCACCGGCCGTCGGATCGGCCTGCTCGACCTGCCCGCCGACCCGGACGACCGCACCCTCGCCCGGGTGGCCGCCGTGCTCCACGGCGCCGCCGGCGAGGACCAGGTGGCCCTGCGGGCCGCCGGCGTCTTCGGCCGCCGGATGGTCCGGGCCCCGCGCGAGGACGCCGCGGGCCCGGACGGCTGGCAGCCCCGCGGCACCGTCCTGGTCACCGGCGGGACGGGCGCCGTCGGCGGCCACGTGGCCCGCTGGCTGGCCCGGGCCGGCGCCGAACGGCTGGTGCTGGCCGGCCGGCGCGGACCGGCCGCCCCCGGCGCCGCGGAGCTGGCCGCGGAGCTGACCGCGCTCGGCGCCGAGGTCCGGATCGAGGCCGTGGACGTCACCGACCGCTCCGCCGTCGCCGCCCTGCTGGCGCGGCTTCCGGAGCTGACCGCCGTCGTGCACGCGGCCGGCGTCGCCCAGAGCACGCCCGTGCTGCACACCGACGTCGCGGAACTGGCCGCCACCCTGGAGGCCAAGGTCGCCGGCGCCGTCCACCTGCACGAACTCGCCGGGGACGGCCTGGAGGCCTTCGTCCTGTTCTCCTCCGGCGCGGCCGTCTGGGGCGGCAGCGGCCAGGCCGCCTACGCGGCCGCCAACGCCCGCCTGGACGCGCTCGCCCAGTACCGGCGCTCGCTCGGACTGCGCGCCACCTCGGTCGCCTGGGGCGGCTGGGCCGGCGGCGGCATGGCCACCGACGAGGCGATGGCCGTCCTCGGCCGGCGGGGCCTGGCCCTGATGGACCCGCAGCTCGCGGTCACCGCGCTCGGCCAGGCGCTCGCCGACGACGAGACCCTGCTGACCGTCGCCGACATCGACTGGGCCGCCTTCGCCCCGGCCTACAGCGCCGCCCGCGAACGGCCGCTGGTCGACGAGATCCCCGAGGCCCGGGAGGCGCTCGCCGACTCCGGGCCGCAGACCGCGGCGCCGGCGGGCGAGGGCGAGTTCGCCCAGCGGCTGGCCGCCCTCCCCGCGGGCGAGCGCGGCCGGGTCGTCCTCGACCTGGTCCGCACCCACACCGCCGCCGTGCTCGGCTACCCCGGACCCGGGGACGTCGAGCCCGCCCGGGCGTTCCGCGAGGTCGGCCTGGACTCGATCATGGCGGTCGAGGTCCGCAACCGGCTGCGCACCGCCACCGGGCTGCGGCTGCCGGCCACCATGGTCTTCGACCACCCGACGCCGGCCGCCGTCGCCGACCACCTGGCCACCCTGCTGCTCGGCGCCCCGGCCACCGCGGCCCCCACGCAGGAGCACGGCGCGGCGCCCGCGGACGACGACCCGATCGCCATCGTCGGCATCGGCTGCCGCTTCCCCGGCGGCGTCCGCTCCCCGGAGGACCTGTGGGAGCTGGTGCTGGCCCGCCAGGACGCCGTCACCCCGTTCCCCACCGACCGCGGCTGGGACCTGGACGCGCTCTACCACCCCGACCCGGACCGGCCCGGCACCACCTACGTCCGCGAGGGCGGCTTCCTGGAGGGCGCCGGCCACTTCGACGCCGAGTTCTTCGGCATCAGCCCGCGCGAGGCGATCACCCTGGACCCCCAGCAGCGGGTGCTGCTGGAGGCGGCCTGGGAGGCCCTGGAGCGGGCCCGGATCAACCCGGCGACGATGGCCGGCGCCAAGGCCGGCGTCTACGTCGGCACCTCCTTCCAGGGCTACGGCGTGGACGCGCAGGACGGCATCGCCGCCTCCGAGGGCTTCTTCCTGGCCGGGACGGGCACCGCCGCGGTGTCCGGACGGCTCGCGTACACGCTCGGCCTGGAGGGCCCGGCGGTCACCGTGGACACCGCCTGCTCCTCCTCGCTGGTGGCGCTGCACCTCGCCTGGCAGGCGGTGCGCAACGGCGAGTGCACGCTGGCCCTGGCCGGCGGCGTCACCGTGCTGCCCACCCCGGTCTCCTTCACCGAGTTCAGCCGCCAGCGCGGCCTGGCGCCGGACGGCCGCTGCAAGGCGTTCGCCGCCTCCGCCGACGGCACCAACTGGGGCGAGGGCGTCGGCGTGGTGGTCCTGGAGCGCCTCTCGGAGGCGCGCCGCAACGGCCACCCCGTGCTCGCCCTGTACACCGGCTCGGCGACCAACCAGGACGGCGCCTCCAACGGCCTCACCGCGCCCAACGGGCCGTCCCAGCAGCGGGTCATCCGCCAGGCGCTGGCCAGCGCCGGGGTGCGGCCGGGCGACATCGACCTGGTCGAGGCGCACGGCACCGGCACCTCGCTCGGCGACCCGATCGAGGCCCAGGCCGTGATCGCGACGTACGGTCAGGACCGCCCCGAGGACCGGCCGGTCGGGCTCGGCTCGCTGAAGTCCAACATCGGGCACACCCAGTCCGTCTCCGGCGTCGCCGGCGTGATCAAGACCGTGATGGCGCTGCGCGCCGGCGTCCTGCCGCCGACCCTGTTCGCCGAGGAGCCGACCCCGCACGTCGACTGGAGCGCGGGCCGGGTCGAGCTGCTGACCGAGGCCCGCCCCTGGCCGAGCACCGACGGCCCGCGCCGGGCCGGCGTCTCCTCCTTCGGCGGGACCGGCACGAACGCCCACGCCGTCCTGGAGCAGGCCCCGGAGCCCGAGGAGGAGCCGCGCGCGGAGCGCGAGGCCGGCGCGCTGCCCTTCGTGCTCTCCGCCCGCGGCCCGCAGGCCCTGCGCGAGCAGGCCGAACGGCTGCTGGCGCATCTGGACGCCGAGCCCGCGGCGGACCTCGGCGACCTCGCCTACTCGCTGGCGACCACCCGCACCCCGTTCGCCGAGCGCGCCGTGGTGCTCGCCGCCGACCGGGCCGAGCTGCGCGGCGGCCTCGCCGGGCTGGCCGCGGGGCAGACCCCCGAAGGCACCCCGACCGGCTCGGCCGTGAACGGCCGCACCGTGTTCGTGTTCGCCGGCCAGGGCGCCCAGTGGGCCGGCATGGCCGCCGGGCTGATGGACTCCTCGGAGGTCTTCGCCGAGCACATCGCCGCCTGCGACGAGGCACTCGCCCCGTACACCGACTGGTCGTTGGTGGACGTGGTGCGCGGCGTCGAGGGCGCGGCCGCGCTGGACCGGGTCGACGTGGTGCAGCCGGCCCTGTGGGCGATGATGGTCTCGCTCGCCGCGGTGTGGCGCTCCTGGGGCGTCGAACCGGACGCGGTGATCGGCCACTCGCAGGGCGAGATCGCGGCCGCCTGCGTGATCGGCGCGCTGTCGCTGGAGGACGCCGCCCGGGTGGTGGCCGTGCGCAGCCGGGCGATCACCGCGCTGTCCGGCAAGGGCGGCATGGTCTCGGTCGCGCTCCCCGCCGCGAAGGCCGGGGAACGGATCGCCCCGTGGGCGGGGCGGCTCTCCGTCGCCGCCGTCAACGGGCCCTCCTCGGTGGTGGTCTCGGGCGAGACCGGGGCCCTGGAGGAGTTCTTCGCCGGCTGCGAGGCGGACGGGGTCCGGGTCCGCCGGATCGCGGTCGACTACGCCTCGCACTCGGCCCAGGTCGAGGCCGTCGAGGAGCGGCTGGTCGCGGAACTCGCCGGGATCACCCCGCGTTCCTCCGCGGTCTCCTTCTACTCCACCGCGCTCGGCCGCTGGACGGACTCCGCCGAGCTGGACGCCGGGTACTGGTACCGCAACCTGCGCAACACGGTCGGCTTCGAGCAGGCCGTGCGCGCCGTCGCGGCCGAGGGCTACCGGCACTTCGTCGAGGCCAGCCCGCACCCGATGCACACCGTCGGCATCCAGGAGACCCTGGACGACCTGGACGAGGCCGTCACCGGCGGCGGCGCCGTGGTCGGCTCGCTGCGGCGCGACCAGGGCGGTTTGGACCGGCTGTGGACCTCCGCCGCCGAGGCGCACGTGCGCGGCCTCGCCGTGGACTGGGCGCAGCTGCTCGGCGGCCTCGGCGCCCGCACCGTCGACCTGCCCACCTACGCCTTCCAGAGCAGGCGCTACTGGCTCGGCGGCTCCGGGGCCGGCTCCGGCGCGGCCGAGGCCGCCACGGCAGGGCTCGGCGCCACCGGGCACCCGCTGCTCGGCGCCGCCGCCGACCTCGCCGGGCTGGACGCCGTCCTGATGACCGGCCGGCTCTCCCGCCGCTCCCAGCCCTGGCTGGCCGACCACGCCGTGCTCGGCACCGTCCTGCTGCCCGGTACCGCCTTCGTCGAGATCGCGGTACAGGCCGGCGCGCAGGTCGGCTGCGGCCACGTCGAGGAGCTCACCCTGGAGACCCCGCTGCTCCTGCCGGAACACGGCGCGGTACGCCTGCAGGCCGTCGTCCAGGCCCCGGACGCCGCGGGGCGCCGGATGCTGAGCGTCTACTCCCGGCCGGACGACGGCACGGCCGCCGCCGGCACCGACGGCTGGACCCGGCACGCCACCGCGACCCTGGCCCCGGAGTCGCCCGCCCCGGCGTTCGACCTCGCCCAGTGGCCGCCGCGGGACGCCGAGCCGATCGACCTCGGCGGCTTCTACCAGGAGCTGGAGGCGCGCGGCTACGCGTACGGCCCGACCTTCCAGGGCCTGCGCGCCGCCTGGCGCCGGGACGAGCAGATCTTCGCCGAGGTGTCCCTGCCGGAGCCGGGCCCGGACGCCGAGCGCTTCGGCGTCCACCCGGCGCTGCTGGACGCGGCGCTGCACGGCATCGGCATGCTGCGGGCGCTGCGCGAGTCCGAGCGCGGCGAACGGGCCCGGGCCGAGCTGCCGTTCGCCTGGCGCGGGGTCGGCTGCCACCAGCGGGGCGTCACCTCGCTGCGGGTGCGGCTGGCCTTCGCCGAGGCGGACGGGATCACCCTCCAGGCCGCGGACGACACCGGGCTCGCCGTCGCCTCGGTCGAGGCGCTGGTCTCCCGGCCGGTGCCGGACGGCCTCGGCACCGCCCCGGCCCCCGGACAGTCGCTGTTCCAGGTCGAGTGGACCGGGGCCGCCCCGGCCGGGGACACCCGGCCCGGCCGCCTGCTGCTGGCCGGTGACGACCCGTCCGGGCTCGCCGAGCGGCTCACCGCCGCCGGCGCCCCGCCCGAGCGCCACCGGGACCTCGCCGCGGTGGCGGCGGTGCTCGGCGGCACCGACGAGCCCGCGACCGTCCTGGTCCCGCTCGTCGGCGCCACCGGCGGTGACCAGGCCGAGGCGGTCCGCACCGTCACCCACACGGCGCTGGCGCTGGCCCAGCAGTGGCTCGCCGACGACCGCTTCGGCTCCTCCCGCCTGGTGCTGGTCACCCGGGGCGCCGTCGCGGCCGACCCGGCCGAGGCCCCCGTCGACCTGCCCGCGGCGGCGGCCTGGGGCCTGCTGAAGTCCGCCCAGTCCGAGCACCCCGGCCGGTTCGTGCTGCTCGACGAGGACGGCCACGAGGACACCGCCCCCGCCCTGCTCGCCGCGCTGGGCACCGACGAGCCCCAGGCCGCGCTGCGGTCCGGCGCCGTGCGGGTGCCGAGGCTGGCCCGACTGGCCGTACCGGCCCGGCCGGACACCCCGGTGTTCGACCCGGACGGCACCGTGCTGATCACCGGCGGCACCGGCACCCTGGGCCAGGCGCTGGCCCGGCACCTGGTGACCGAGCACGGCGTCCGGCACCTGGTGCTGGCCGGCCGGCGCGGGCCGCAGGCCCCCGGCGCCGCCGAACTCGTCGCCGAACTGGCCGACCTGGGCGCCGAGGCCGAGATCGCGGCCTGCGACGTGGGCGACCGGACGGCGGCGGCCGCGCTGCTGGCCGGCATCCCGGCCGACGCCCCGCTGCGCACCGTCGTGCACGCGGTCGGCGAACTGGACGACGGCGTGCTCGTCGGGCTCGACCCGGCGCGCGTCGACCGGGTCCTGCACGCCAAGGTCGGCGGTGCGCTGCACCTGGCCGAGCTGACCCGCGGCACCGGACTGTCCGGCTTCCACCTCTTCTCCTCGGCGGCCGGCACCTTCGGCGGCGCGGGTCAGGCCAACTACGCCGCGGCCAACGCCTTCCTGGACGCCTTCGCCCAGGCCCGCCGGGCGGAGGGGCTCGACACGGTCTCCTTCGCGTGGGGCCCGTGGGCGCAGCCGACCGGGATGACCGGGAACCTGACCGAACTGGACGTCAACCGGGTGCGCCGGCTCGGCATGACGCCGGTGTCCACCGCGGAGGGCCTGGCGCTGTTCGACGCGGGCCTGGCGGCCGGCACCGCCGTGGTCGTGCCGATCAACCTGGACACCGCCGCGCTGCGGACCCAGGGGCTGCTGCCCCCGCTGCTGCGCGGTCTGATCCCCGCGGCGCCGACGGCGTCCGGGGCGGGCGGTCGGACCGGGGCCGCGGCCCGCGACGCGCACCTGCCCGAGCGGCTGACCGGCCTCTCCGACCGGGAGCGGCTGGAGGCGCTGCTCGACCTGGTGCGCACCCAGGCCGCCACGGTGCTGGGCCACGACTCGGCGGGCTCGGTCGGTGCCGAGCGGGGCTTCCTGAAGGTCGGCATGGACTCGCTCACCGGCGTCGAGCTGCGCAACCGGCTGGCCCTGGCCACCGGGCTGCGGCTGCCGGCGACGCTGATCTTCGACTACCCCACGCCGCTGGACCTGGCGCGTCACCTCCGGGACGAGCTGGCCCCGGCGCCGGCCGCCCCGGCCGCGAGCGCCCTGGACGAGCTGGCCAGGTTCGAGGAAGTCCTGAAGAACGTCGGCGCCGACGGCTCCGAGCGGGCCGAGGTCGGCCGACGGCTACGCGAACTGGCCGCCCGATTCGGCGAGTTCGGCACCACTGACAGTGCGGCGAGCCTGGAGACGGCGACCGCGGAGGAGCTGTTCCAGATCCTCGACCAGTCGCAGTGAGATCCGGGGGAGACGACATGAGCGTGACCAGGGAAGAAGAGCTGCTCCGGTACCTGCGCCAGGCCACGGCCGCGTTGCAGGAGGCCCGCCAGGAGCTGCGCGAGGTGCACGAGAAGGCCCGGGAGCCGATCGCGATCGTCGGGATGGCCTGCCGGCTGCCCGGCGGGATCGCCACCCCGGAGGAGCTGTGGCGGCTGGTCGCCACCGGCGGCGAGGGCCAGTCGGGACTGCCCACCGACCGCGGCTGGAACCTCGCGGCCCTGGGCGGCGACGGCACGCGGCAGGCCGGCTTCGTGCACGAGGCGGGCTGGTTCGACCCGGCGTTCTTCGGGATCTCGCCGCGCGAGGCGCTGGCGATGGACCCGCAGCAGCGGCTGTTCCTCGAAGCCTCCTGGGAGGCCTTCGAGTACGCCGGACTGGACCCGGAGCGGCTGCGCGGCAGCCGGACCGGGGTGTTCGCCGGGATGATGTACCACGACTACCTCCCCGGCGGGGGCGAGGGTGCCGAGGCCTACCTCGGCACCGCCACCGCGGGCAGCGTGGTCTCCGGCCGGGTGGCCTACGCCCTCGGCCTGGAGGGCCCGGCGGTCACCGTGGACACCGCCTGCTCCTCCTCGCTGGTCGCCCTGCACCTGGCCGTGCAGGCCCTCCGGGGCGGGGAGTGCGACCTGGCGCTGGCCGGCGGGGTGACCGTGATGGCCGCGCCCGAGGTGTTCGGCTCGCTGGGCGGCGGGCAGGGCGTGGCCGCGGACGGCCGCTGCAAGTCCTTCGCCGCCGCCGCCGACGGGATGGGCTGGGCCGAAGGCGCCGGCGTGCTGCTGGTGGAGCGGCTCTCCGACGCCCGGCGGCTCGGGCACGAGGTGCTCGCGGTGGTGCGGGGCAGCGCGGTCAACCAGGACGGCGCCTCCAGCGGGCTGACGGCCCCCAACGGGCCGTCCCAGCAGCGGGTGATCCGGGAGGCCCTGGCCGCCGCCGGACTCTCGCCCGCCGAGGTGGACGCGGTGGAGGCGCACGGCACCGGCACCCGGCTCGGCGACCCGATCGAGGCCCAGGCGCTGCTCGCCACCTACGGCCAGGGGCGGCCCGAAGGCCGTCCGCTGCTGCTCGGCTCGGTGAAGTCCAACCTCGGCCACACCCAGGCCGCGGCCGGGGTGGCGGGCGTGATCAAGATGGTGCTGGCAATGCGGCACGGCGTGCTGCCGGCCACCCTGCACGTGGACGAGCCGACACCGCTGGTGGACTGGTCGGCGGGCGCGGTGGAACTGCTGACCGAGGCCCGGCCGTGGCCGGAGGCGGACCGGGCGCGCCGGGCGGCGATCTCCTCCTTCGGGGTGAGCGGCACCAACGCCCACGTGGTCATCGAGCAGGGCGAGGCCCCCGTGGCCCCCGAACCGGCGAGCGCCCCGGCCCTCGTGCCCTGGCCGCTCTCGGCCCGGACGGCCGACGGCCTGCGGGCCCAGGCGCGCCGGCTGCGGGCCTTCGTGGCCGCCACGCCGGAGGCCGGACCGGTGGACGTCGGGCGCGGGCTGCTCGCCCGTACCGTCATGGAGCACCGCGCGGTCCTGCTCGGCGGCGACCGGGAGGCGTTCACCGCCGCGCTCGACGCGCTGGCCGCGGGCGACCCGGCGGACGAGGGGCGGACGGCGTTCCTGTTCACCGGTCAGGGTGCGCAGCGGGTCGGGATGGGCCGGGGGCTGTACGAGGCGTTCCCGGTGTTCGCGGGGGCGTTCGACGCGGTCTGTGCGGAGCTGGACACGAGGCTCGGGCGGTCGGTTCGTGAGGTCGTCCTCGACGGCGTCGAGGATCTGGACCGTACGGTGTGGGCGCAGGCCGGGCTGTTCGCGGTCGAGGTGGCGTCCTTCCGGCTGCTGGAGTCCTGGGGCGTGACGCCCGACTTCCTGCTCGGGCATTCGATCGGTGAGGTGGCGGCGGCGCACTGCGCCGGAGTGTTCTCGCTGGCGGACGCCTGTGCGCTGGTGGCGGCGCGCGGTCGGCTGATGGAGGCGCTGCCCGAGGGCGGGGCGATGCTGGCGGTGCAGGCCGCCGAGGCGGAGGTGCGTTCGGAGATCGGCGACCGGCTGGACGTGGCGGCCGTCAACGGGCCGCGTTCGGTGGTGGTTTCCGGCCCCGTCGAGGTGGTCGAGGAGTTCGCGGCGCGCTGGTCGGCCGAGGGCCGCAAGACCCGTCGGCTGACGGTCTCGCACGCCTTCCACTCGGCGCTGATGGAGCCGATGCTCGCCGAATTCGCCGCCGTTCTGGCGGAGTTGACCTTCGCCGAGCCGGGCATCCCGGTCGTCTCCAACCTGACCGGCGGGATCGCCGAACCAGGCCTGCTCACCACCCCCGACTACTGGCTGCGCCACGTCCGGGAGGCCGTCCGCTTCGCCGACGGCGTCGCCACCCTGGGCGGCCAGGACGTGACCCGCTTCGCCGAACTCGGCCCCGACGGCGTGCTGTCCGCCCTGGCCCGACAGGCCGACGCCAAGGGCACCTTCGCGCCGCTGCTGCGCCGCGAGCGGGACGAGACGGAGAGCGCCCTGGCCGCGCTCGGCGCGCTCTGGACCGCCGGGACGGCCGTGGACTGGCCGGCCGTCTACGCCGACTGGGGCGGGCACCGGGCGCTGCTGCCCCGGTACGCCTTCGACCGGCAGCACTACTGGGCGCAGCCGCCCGTCGCGCGTCACCCCGCCCGGCCGGAGGAGCGATCCGACGCCTGGCGCTACCGGATCACCTGGAAGCCGGTGCCCACCGCGGCCGTTCCGCCGCTGCTGACCGGCAGCTGGCTGGCGGTGCTGCCCGCCGGGGCAGCGGAGTCCGGCGAACCGGGGTCCGACCTGGCCGACGCCTGCCTGTCCGCCGTCGAGCGGGCCGGCGCCCGGGTGGTGCGGACCACGACCGAGCGGCTGGCGGACGACCTCGCCCGGATCGCGGACCCGGCCGGGGTGCTGGCCTTCCCCGGTACGGCCCCGGACGCCGACCCCGTCGCCGACGCCCTGGACCTGATCGACGCGCTCACCGCCCTGGACCTGCGGGTGCCGCTCTGGTGGGTCACCTCCGGCGCGGTGACCGTGCGCGAGGAGGAGACCGTCCGGCCCGGACACGCCCGGATCTGGGGCCTGGGCCGGGTGGTCGGCCTGGAGCTGCCCGGCCTGTGGGGCGGGCTGGTGGACGTCTGCGGTCCGGCGGGGCCGGTGCTCGGTGACCGGATGGCCGAGGTGCTGTCCGGAACCGAGGACCAGGTCGCCGTCCGGGCCACCGGGACCTTCGCCCGCCGGCTGGTCCCGGCGGGAACCGGGCCGGTGGCGGCCGATCCCGCCCCCGCCACCGGAACCGTCCTGGTCACCGGCGGTACCGGAGCGCTGGGCGCCGCCGTGGCGCGCCGGCTGGCCGGGCAGGGCGTCCCCCACCTGGTGCTGGTCTCCCGCCGGGGCCGGACGGCGCCGGGGGCGGCGGAGCTGGTCGCGGAACTGGAGGCGCTGGGCGCCCGGGTGACCGTCGCCGCCTGCGACACGGCGGACCGGGAAGGGATGGCCGGGGTGCTGGCCGCCGTCCCGGCGGAGTTCCCGCTGAGCGGTGTGGTGCACGCGGCCGGTGTCGGCGACCCGACGCCGTTCGGCAGCACCGCGCGCGCCGGGTTCGCGGCGATCGTGGACGGCAAGGCCGAAGGCGCGGTCTGCCTGGACGAGCTGCTGGGGGACACCCCCCTCGACTACTTCGTGCTCTTCTCCTCCGTCGCCGGCGTCTGGGGCAGCGGCGGGCAGTCCGCGTACGCGGTGGCGAACGCGGCGCTGGACGCCCTCGCCGTCGACCGCCGGGCCCGCGGGCTGGCGGCCACCTCCGTGGCCTGGGGCCCGTGGGCGGGCGAGGGCATGGCCGGCGGCGCCGACGCCGAGGAGTTCCTGCGCCGCCGCGGCCTGCGGGCGATGGCCCCGGACCTCGCCCTGGAGGCGATGGACACGGCGATCCGGACCGGCGACGTCTGCGTGACCGTCGCGGACGTGGACTGGCAGGCCTTCGTGCCCGGCTTCACCGCGTACCACCCGCAGCCGCTGATCGAGGACGTCCCCGAGGTGCGGCAGGTCCTCGCCGGGGGCGCCGCCGGCGGCCCGCAGGACGGCACCGCGCTGCGCGAGCGCCTCGCCGGGCTGTCCGCCGCGGACGGCCTCGTCCTGCTGCTGGAGACCGTGCAGCAGCAGGCCGCGCTGGTCCTCGGCCACAGCGCGGCCGGGTCGGTCGTCGCCGACCGGGCCTTCCGCGACCTGGGGTTCGACTCGCTGACCGCGGTCGAACTGCGCGACCGGCTGACCGCGGCCACCGGGCTGGCCCTGCCCGCCACCCTGATCTTCGACCACCCCACCCCGAGGGCGCTGGCCGAGCAGATCACGGCCGAACTGCTCGGCGACGACGCCCTCGACGCCGACGAGGCGGAGCAGGCGCGCCGCGCCCTGCTCACCGTCCCGGTGTCCCGGCTGCGCGAGTCCGGACTGCTGGAGCCGCTCCTGCGGCTCGCCTCGCAGGAGTCCGCGCCCGCCGCCGAGGACGCCGCACCCGTGACCGCCATCGAGTCGATCGACGAGATGGACGGCGAAAGCCTGCTGAGGCTGGCCCTCGGCGAACGTGATTCCTGACCGCAGTACGGAGCTTGCGATGGCCTCTACCCAGGACTATGTCGAAGCGTTGCGAGCTTCCCTCAAGGAGACGGAGAAGCTTCGCGCCCGAAACCGTGAACTGACCGCCGCGGTCAGCGAACCCGTGGCGATCGTGTCGATGGCGTGCCGCTACCCCGGCGACGTCTCCTCGCCGGACGACCTCTGGCGGCTGGTCGAACGGGCCGGCGACGCGATCGCCCCCTTCCCCGAGCAGCGCGGCTGGAGAGCGGACGGGCTCGGCGCGGACGCCGCGGCGAGCGACCTCGCCGCCCAGGGCGGGTTCCTGGACGGCGCCGAGCGCTTCGACGCCGCGTTCTTCGGGATCTCCCCGCGCGAGGCCCTCGCCATGGACCCCCAGCAGCGGCTGCTGCTGGAGAGCGGCTGGGAGGCGTTCGAACGGGCCGGGATCGCGCCGGACACCGTGCGCGGCACCCGGACCGGGGTGTTCGTCGGCGCGACCTCCTCCGGCTACGGGGTCGGTGCGGCCGACGCCGACCAGGGGTACGTCCTGGCCGGCGGAGCGACCAGCGTGCTCTCCGGCCGGGTGGCGTACGTGTTCGGCCTGGAAGGCCCGGCGGTCACCGTGGACACCGCCTGCTCCTCCTCGCTGGTCGCCCTGCACCTGGCCGTCCAGGCGCTGCGCGCCGGCGAGTGCACGCTGGCGCTGGCCGGCGGGGTGACCGTGCTGACCAACGCGGAGGTCTTCCACGCCTTCAGCGCCCAGCAGGGCCTCGCCTCGGACGGGCGGTGCCGCTCCTTCGGCGCCGGTGCGGACGGTACGGGCTGGGGCGAGGGCGTCGGACTGCTGCTGCTGGAGCGGCTGTCGGACGCGCGCCGCAACGGGCACGAGGTGCTGGCGGTGGTGCGCGGCAGCGCCGTCAACCAGGACGGCGCCTCCAACGGGATGACCGCGCCGAACGGCCCCTCGCAGCGCCGGGTGATCCGGCAGGCGCTGGCCTCCGCGCGGCTCGCCCCGTCCGAGGTGGACGTGGTGGAGGCGCACGGCACCGGCACCCGGCTCGGCGACCCGATCGAGGCCCAGGCGCTGCTGGCCACCTACGGCCGGGACCGCGGCGGCGAGCCGCTCTGGCTGGGCTCGATCAAGTCCAACATCGGCCACACCCAGTCGGCGGCCGGCGTCGCGGGCATCATCAAGATGGTGCAGGCGATGCGGTACGGCCTGCTGCCCGCCACCCTGCACGCCGAGCAGCCGACGCCCCACGTGGACTGGTCGGCGGGCGCGGTGGAACTGCTGACCGAGGCCCGCCCGTGGCCGGGGGCGGACCGTCCGCGCCGGGCGGGCGTCTCCTCCTTCGGCATCAGCGGCACCAACGCCCACGTCATCCTGGAGCAGGGCGATCCGCTGCCCGCGCCGGAACCGGTGGAGAACAGCGGCCCGGTGCTCTGGCCGGTGTCCGCCAAGAGCCCGGAGGGGCTGCGCGGACAGGCCGCGAGGCTGGCCGAGTTCGCGGCGACCGGGCCCGACCCGGCGGCCGCTGGACACGCGCTGGCCGTCACCCGGGCGGCGCTGGAACACCGCGCGGTGGTCCTCGGGGACTCGGCCGCAGGCCTCGGCGAGGGGCTGGCGGCGCTGGCCGAGGGACGTTCCGCCCAGGACGTGCTGACCGGGGTGGCGGACGAGGGCCGGACGGCGTTCCTGTTCACCGGTCAGGGTGCGCAGCGGGTCGGCATGGGTCGGGGGCTGTACGAGGCGTTCCCGGTGTTCGCGGGGGCGTTCGACGCGGTCTGCGCGGAGCTGGACGGGAGGCTCGGGCGGTCGGTGCGGGAGGTGGTCCTCGACGGCGTCGAGGATCTGGACCGGACGGTGTGGGCGCAGGCCGGGCTGTTCGCGGTCGAGGTGGCGTCGTTCCGGCTGCTGGAGTCCTGGGGCGTGGTCCCGGACGTGCTGCTCGGACATTCGATCGGCGAGGTGGCGGCGGCGCACTGCGCCGGGGTGTTCTCGTTGGCGGACGCGTGCGCCCTGGTGGCGGCGCGCGGCCGGCTGATGGACGCGCTGCCGAGCGGCGGCGCGATGCTGGCCGTGCAGGCCGCCGAGGCCGAGGTGCGTTCGGAGATCGGCGACCGCCTGGACGTCGCGGCCGTCAACGGCCCGACCTCCGTGGTGGTTTCCGGGCCGGCGGACGCGGTCGAGGAGTACGCCGCGCGCTGGTCGGCCGAGGGCCGCAAGACCCGTCGGCTGACGGTCTCGCACGCCTTCCACTCGGCCCTGATGGAGCCGATGCTCGCCGAATTCGCCGCCGTCCTCGGCGGGTTGACCTTCGCCGAGCCTAGGGTCCCGGTCGTCTCCAACCTGACCGGCGGGATCGCCGAACCAGGCCTGCTCACCACCCCCGACTACTGGCTGCGCCAGGTCCGCGAGGCCGTCCGCTTCGCCGACGGCGTCGACGCCCTGGACCGACGGGGCGTCACCCGCTTCGCCGAGCTCGGCCCCGACGGCGTGCTGTGCGGGATGGCCCAGCACGCCGGCGTCGAGGGCGCATTCGCGCCGCTGCTGCGCGGCTCCGGCCACGACGGCGTGCGCACCTTCCACGCCGCCGTCGGCGCGCTCTGGACGGCGGGTGCCGCCGTGGACTGGCCGGCGGCCTTCACGGGCCGTGGCGAGGGGCGGGTCGCGCTGCCCACGTACGCCTTCCAGCACCAGTCCTACTGGGCCCGTCCAGCCCCTTCTCCCGCCGCCGCGGCCGAGGGAGCGGAGGGCACCGCCGAGGGCCGGTTCTGGGCCGCCGTCGAGCGCGAGGACGTGGCCGAACTGACCGGCGCCCTCGGCGTGGACGCGGACCAGGGGGAGCTGCGGGCCGTGCTGCCCGCGCTGTCCTCCTTCCGGCGCCGCCGCCGGGACGAGGCCGTCATCGACTCCTGGCGCTACCGGGTCCGCTGGAAGCCGCTCGCCGACGCGCCCGCCGCGGGCACGCTCACCGGCACCTGGCTGGTCGTCGCGGCCCCGGGGGACACCGACGCCCAGCGGCTGCTGACCGCCGCCGGCGCCGACGTGGTCCTGCTGGAGTTCGGCCCCGGGGCCACCCGGGCCTCCCTGACCGCCCGGCTGCGCGAGCTCGCGGCCACCCCGGCCGGCGTGGTCGCCTGCCCGGCCCGGCACCCCGAGCCGGTCCCGGCGGCCGTCGCGCTGATCCAGGCGCTCGGCGACGCGGGCATCGACGCCCCGCTCTGGCTGGCCACCCGGGGCGGGGTGTCGGTGGGCCGCTCCGACGGTCCGTCCGACCCGGTGGCGGCGCAGCTCTGGGGCCTCGGCCGGGCCGCCGCCCTGGAGCTGCCGGAACGCTGGGGCGGGCTGGTCGACCTGCCGCCCGCCGAGGACACCAGGACGGCCGCCCGGCTGGCCGCCGTCCTGACCGGCACCGAGGACCAGGTCGCCGTCCGGGGCGCCGGCACGTACGTCCGCCGCCTGGTGCGGGCCGCCCGACCGGACGGTGCCGAACCGCTCGGGCCGCCCTCGGGCACGGTGCTGGTGACCGGTGGCACCGGGGCGCTGGGCGCGGAGGTGGCGCGCTGGCTGGCCGGTCGGGGCGTTCCTCATCTCGTGCTGACGAGTCGGCGCGGTTCGGCGGCCGAGGGCGTGGACGCGCTGGTGGCCGAGCTGAGCGGGCTGGGTGCCCGGGTGACGGTCGCCGCCTGCGACGCCGCCGACCGGGCGGCGCTGGCGGCGGTGCTCGACGCGATCCCGGCCGAACTCCCGCTGACCGGCGTGGTGCACGCGGCCGGCGTCGGCCAGGCGACCTTGCTGATGGACACCGCCGCCGAGGAGATCACCGCCGTGCTCGGCGGGAAGGCCGACGGCGCCGCACACCTGGACGAGCTGACCGCCGGGCTGGACCTGGAGCTGTTCGTCGTCTTCTCCTCCATCTCGGCCACTTGGGGCTCCGGCGCCCAGGCCGTCTACGGCGCCGCCAACGCCTACCTGGAGGCGCTGGTCGAACAGCGCCGGGCGGCCGGCCGGGCCGCGCTGGCCGTCGCCTGGGGCCCGTGGGCGGAGGCCGGCATGGCCGTGCAGGGGGAGTCGGAGGACTTCCTGCGCCGCCGCGGGCTCGCCCTGCTGGACCCGGCCCTCGCCGTGCGGGCGCTCGACCTGGCCGTCGCCGGGGACGAGGCCTGCGTGGCGGTGGCGGACGTCCGCTGGGAGCGCTTCGCCCCCGCGTTCACGGCCAGCCGCCGCCGTCCGCTGATCGAGGACCTGCCCGAGGTGCTCCGGGCCCTGGAAGCCCCGGCCGCCGAGCCGGCCGAGGGCGCGTCCCCGCTGGCCGGGAAGCTCACCGCGCTGCCGCCCGCCGAGCAGGAACGGACCCTGCTCGACCTGGTCCGGCGGCTGGCGGCGGCCGTGCTCGGCCACCGCGAGGCGGGCGACGTACCGCCGGAGGTCCCGTTCAAGGGCCTCGGCTTCGACTCGCTCACCGCGCTCGAACTGCGCAACGCCCTGGCGGCCGAGACCGGGCTGCGGCTCTCCGCCACCCTGGTCTTCGACCACCCCACGCCGCGCGAACTGGCCGCCCAGCTGCGCGGCGAGCTGCTCGGCACCGCGGCGGCGGCCGAGACCGTGCGGGCCGAGGCCACCGCCGTGGACGAGCCGATCGCGATCGTCGCGATGAGCTGCCGCTACCCCGGCGGGGTCGAGAACCCCGAACAGCTCTGGCGGCTGGTCGCCGACCGGGTGGACGCGGTTTCCGGGCTGCCCGGCGACCGCGGCTGGCCGCCGCTCGGCGCGCCCTCCGGCGAGGCGGGCGCGGACGCCACCTGGGCCGGCGGATTCCTGTCCGGCGTCGCCGACTTCGACCCGGCGCTGTTCGCCATCTCCCCGCGCGAGGCGCTGGCCATGGACCCCCAGCAGCGGCTGCTGCTGGAGACCGTCTGGGAGGCGTTCGAACGGGCCGGGGTGGACGCGCGCTCGCTGCGCGGCAGCCGCACCGGCGTGTTCATCGGCACCAACGGCCAGGACTACGCGGCGCTGCTCTCCGGCCCCTCCGACAGCGAGGGGCACCGGGGCACCGGCACCGCGGCCGCCGTGCTCTCCGGCCGGATCTCGTACGTGTTCGGGCTGGAGGGCCCGGCCATGACGGTGGACACCGCCTGCTCCTCCTCCCTGGTCGCCCTGCACTCGGCGGCCGAGGCGCTGCGCCGCGGCGAGTGCACCATGGCCCTCGCGGGCGGCGCCACGGTGATGGCGACCCCGTCGGCCTTCGTGGAGTTCAGCCGCCAGCTGGGCCTGGCCGCCGACGGCCGGTGCAAGGCCTTCGCCGCCGCGGCCGACGGCACCGGCTGGGGCGAGGGCGTCGGCATCCTGCTGCTGGAGCGGCTGTCCGACGCCCGGCGCAACGGGCACCGGGTGCTCGGCATCGTGCGCGGCAGCGCGGTCAACCAGGACGGCGCGTCCAACGGCCTCACCGCCCCGAACGGTCCCGCGCAGGAGCGGGTGATCCGGCAGGCACTCGCCAACGCCGGGCTGTCGGCCGCCGAGGTCGACGCCGTGGAGGCGCACGGCACCGGCACCCGCCTCGGGGACCCGATCGAGGCGAAGGCCCTGCTGGCCACCTACGGGCAGGGCCGGGCCGGGGAGCCGCTCTGGCTGGGCTCGATCAAGTCCAACATCGGCCACACCCAGGCCGCCGCCGGCATCGCCGGGATCATCAAGATGGTCATGGCGATGCGGTACGGCACGCTTCCGGCGACCCTGCACGTGGACGGGCCCACCCCGCACGTCGACTGGTCCACCGGGGCGGTCGAACTGCTGACCGAGGCCCGGCCGTGGCCGCGGGCCGAACGGCCGCGCCGCACCGGCATTTCCTCGTTCGGCATGAGCGGCACCAACGCCCACATCATCATCGAACAGGGCGAGCCCGCCCCGGCCGAGCCCGCCGGGCGTCGGCCGCACGGTCCGCTGCCGTGGCCGCTGTCCGGGCAGACCCCGGCGGCGCTGCGGGCCCAGGCCGCCCGGCTGGGCGAGCACCTGACGGACCGCCCGGAGGACGGACCGGCCGAGGTGGCCCGGGCCCTGTCCGGGCGGACGGCGCTGGCGCACCGCGCGGTGGTGATCGGCGCGGACCGGGCCGGGCAGGACCGGGAGCTGGCGGCGCTGGCCGCCGGCGAGCCCGGCGCGGGCGTGGTCGCCGGTACGGTCGCCGAGGGGCGGACGGCGTTCCTGTTCACCGGTCAGGGTGCGCAGCGGGTCGGGATGGGCCGGGAGCTGTACGAGGCGTTCCCCGCCTTCGCGGCGGCCTTCGACGCGGTCTGCGCGGAGCTGGACCTGCTGCTGGACCGGCCGGTGAAGGACGTGGTGTTCGAGGGCGTCGAGAACCTGGACCGTACGGTGTGGGCGCAGGCCGGGCTGTTCGCGGTCGAGGTGGCGTCGTTCCGGCTGCTCGAATCCTGGGGGGTGACGGCCGACTTCCTGCTCGGGCACTCGATCGGCGAGGTGGCGGCCGCTCACGTCGCCGGGGTGTTCCCGCTGGCGGACGCGTGCGCCCTGGTGGCGGCGCGCGGCCGGCTGATGGACGCGCTGCCCGAGGGCGGCGCGATGCTCGCGGTCGAGGCCACCGAGGCCGAGGTCCGTGAGGCGATCGGCGACCGGCTGGACGTGGCGGCCGTCAACGGTCCGACCTCGGTGGTGGTCTCCGGGCCGGTCGAGGCGGTGGAGGAGCTGGCCGGGCGGTGGAAGGCCGAGGGCCGCCGGATCCGCCGGCTGACCGTCTCGCACGCCTTCCACTCGGCGCTGATGGAGCCGATGCTCGCCGAATTCGCCTCCGTGCTCGCGGAGTTGACCTTCGCCGAGCCGAGCATCCCGGTCGTCTCCAACCTGACCGGGATGCTCGCCGAACCCGGGCTGCTCACCACCCCCGACTACTGGGTGCGGCAGGTCCGCGAGGCCGTCCGCTTCGCCGACGGCGTCGCCCACCTCGGCGGGCACGGCGTGACCCGCCTCCTGGAGCTGGGCCCCGACGGCGTGCTCTGCGGGCTGGCCCAGCAGACTGTCCCCGACGCCGTGCTCGCCCCGCTCCAGCGGGCCGGGCGGGACCAGGTGGACACGCTCTGGCACGGCCTCGGCCGGCTCTGGACGGCCGGTGCCCGGATCGACTGGGCGGCGGCCCTGCCGGCCGGTCGGCACGCGGAACTGCCCACCTACGCCTTCCAGCGCGAGCGCTACTGGCCCCGGCCGGTCGCCGGGGCCGGCGACGTCGCGGCGCTCGGGCAACTGCCCGCCGGGCACCCGCTGCTGGGCGCCGTCCTGGCCCTGGCCGGGGACGGCGGCGCGGTGCTGACCGGACGGCTGTCCACGGCGAGCCACCCGTGGCTGGCCGACCACGTGGTGCTGGGCCGGACCGTGGTGCCCGGCACCGCGCTCGTCGAACTCGCGCTGCGGGCCGGCGAGCAGGTCGGCCGTACGGTGCTGGACGAACTGGTGGTGCGGTCCCCGCTCGCCCTCCCCGAACGGGGCGAGACCCAGGTCCAGGTCCGGGTGACCGCGCCCGACGACGGCGGCGACTGCCGACTGGAGATCCACGCCCGGCCCGACACCGGTGACCGGACGCCCTGGACCTGCCACGCCACCGGCCTGCTGACCGAGGCCGCACCGGCCGAGCCCTTTGAACTGGCGGCCTGGCCGCCGCCGGCCGCCGAGCCGGTGCCGCTGGACGGCTTCTACGACACCCTGGCCGACAGCGGCTACGGCTACGGGCCGGCCTTCCGCGGCCTGCGCGCCGCCTGGCGGGCCGAGGACGCGGTCTACGCCGAGGTCGCGCTGCCCGAGGAGGCGGCGGACGAGGCCGCCGGCTTCGCCCTGCACCCGGCGCTGCTGGACGCGGCGCTGCACGCCGTCGGCTTCGCCGGCGGGAGCGAGGTCGAGGGCACCGCCCTGCCGTTCGCCTGGACCGGCGTGCGGGTGGACGCGGTGGGCGCCTCGGTGCTGCGGGCCCGGATCACCCGGACCGCCGAGGGCGTCGCGCTGCGGCTGGCCGACGGCACCGGAAGCCCGGTGGCCACCGTGCGTTCGCTGGTGATGCGCGAGGTGTCCCCGGAGGCGCTCGGCGCCACCGCCGACGCCGGACCGGACGCGCTGTTCGCGGTGGACTGGCGGCCGGTGCCCCCGGCGGCCGGTGCGGCCGAGCCGGACCTGACCGCGTGGGCCGCGGTCGGCGAGACGGCCCCCGAGGGCGGACCGGCCCGCCGCCACACCGACCTGGCGGCCCTGATGGCCTCCCTGGAACAGGGTGCGGCCGTACCGTCGGTGACCGTCCTGGCTGTCCCCGCCGTCCCCGCCGGTGCCGCCGGTGCGCTCGGGGCCGAGGCCGTGCACGGGGCGACCGCCCGGGTGCTCGGCGAGGTACGGGCCTGGCTGGCCGACGAGCGGTTCGCCGACTCCCGGCTGGTGGTGCTCACCCGCGGGGCGACCCCGGCCGGGTCCGGCACCGGTGGCGAGGCCGACCCGGCCGGCGCCGCCGTGTGGGGACTGGTCCGCTCCGCGCAGACCGAGAACCCGGACCGGATCGTGCTGGTGGACATCGAACCGCAGGGCGGCGCGGCCGACCCGTGGGCCGGCTGGCCCGCGCTGGTGGGCGGCGAGGAGCCCCAACTCGCGGTCCGCGGCGGCGACATCAGGGTGCCGCGCCTGGTCCGGGAAGCCACCGTCGCCCGGCTGACCCCGCCGGAGCCCGCGGGCGCCTGGCGGCTCGGCCTCGCGGGGCGGGGCGCCGGACTGGAGGACGTGGCGCTGGTGCCCGCGCCCGACGCCGACGCGCCGCTGGGCGCGGACGAGGTCCGGGTCGCGGTGCGCTCGGCGGGCGTCAACTTCCGGGACGTGCTGATCGGTCTGGGCATGTACCCGGACCGGACGGCCGCGATGGGCTCCGAGGCCGCCGGCGTCGTGCTGGAGGTCGGCGCCGGAGTGACCGACCTCGCCCCGGGCGAGCGGGTCTTCGGCTTCTTCGCCGGTGGCGCGGCCGTCCGGGCCGTCACCGACCGGCGGCTGCTGGCCCGCGTCCCGCAGGGCTGGTCCTTCGCCCAGGCCGCCTCCGTACCGCTGGTGTTCGCCACCGCCTACTACGGGCTGCGCGACCTGGCCGACGCGCAGCGGGGCGAATCGGTGCTGGTGCACGCCGCGGCCGGCGGCGTCGGCATGGCGGCCGTCCAACTCGCCCGCCACTTCGGCCTGGAGGTGTTCGGCACCGCCAGTCCGGGCAAGTGGCGCACGCTGCGGGAACTGGGGCTGGACGAGGCGCACATCGCCTCCTCCCGCGACCTCGCCTTCGAGGAGCGGTTCCGCACCGCGACCGGCGGGCGCGGGGTCGACCTGGTGCTGAACTCGCTGGCCGGGGAGTTCACCGACGCCTCGCTGCGGCTGCTGGCCGAGGGCGGGCGCTTCCTGGAGATGGGCAAGACCGACGTCCGGCAGCCGGCCGGCCTCCGGTACCGGGCCTTCGACCTCGGCGACGCCGGACCGGCCCGGATGGGCGGCATCCTGCACGAGGTGATCGAGCTGTTCGAGGCCGGTGCGCTGCGGATGCTGCCGATCACCGCCTGGGACGTCCGGGACGCGGTCGGCGCCTTCCGGCACGTCAGCCAGGCCCGGCACGTCGGCAAGAACGTGCTGACGCTGCCGGTGGAACCGGACCCCGAGGGCACGGTGCTGATCACCGGCGGCACCGGGACGCTGGGCGGTCTGCTGGCCCGGCACCTGGCGGCCACGCACGGCGTGCGCCACCTGACCCTGCTGAGCCGCCGGGGCGCGGACGGCCCGGACGTGCGGGAACTCCTCGCCGAGCTGGGCGAGACGGGCGCCCGGGCGGAGGTCGTCGCCTGCGACGCGGCCGACCGCACCGCCCTGGCGCGGGTGCTCGACGGCCTCGCCCGCCCGCTGACGGGCGTGGTGCACGCGGCCGGCGTGCTGGACGACGGGGTGTTCGGCACCCTGACGCCGGAGCGCCTCTCCCGGGTACTGCGCCCGAAGGTGGACGCGGCGCTCAACCTGCACGAGCTGACGGCGCACCTCGACCTGTCGATGTTCGTCCTGTACTCCTCGGTGTCGGGCACCTTCGGCTCCGGCGGGCAGGCCAACTATGCGGCCGCGAACGCCTTCCTGGACGCCCTGGCCGCCCGGCGGACGGCCTCCGGCCAGGCCGGCCAGTCGCTGGCCTGGGGCCTGTGGGAGCAGGCCAGCGGGCTCACCGGCCACCTCGGGAAGGTCGACCAGGCCCGGGCCGGCAGCCTCAGCGCGCCGCTGTCCACCGCCCGGGCGCTCGCCCTGTTCGACCGGGCGCGCACAACGGGCCGCTCCCACCTGGTGCCGGTCGACATCGACCCGGGCGTGCTGCGCGCAGCCGCCCACCCGGTGCCCGCGCTGCTGCGGGCGCTGGTCGGCCAGCCGGTCCGCCGGGCCGCCGACAACCGGCGCCCGGACGGCCCGGCGCTGGCCGAGCGGCTGGCCGTGATGGCCGACGCCCAGCGCGATGCGGCCCTGCTGGACCTGGTCACCGGGAACGCCGCGGTGGTCCTCGGACACGGCTCGACGGACGCCGTCGCGGCCGACCGGCCGTTCAAGGACCTCGGGTTCGACTCGCTGACCTCGGTCGAGCTGCGCAACCGGCTGAACACCGCCACCGGCCTGCGGCTGCCCCCCACCCTGGTCTTCGACCACCCGACCCCGGCCGCGCTCGCCCGCCACCTGCGGGAGAGCCTGCTTCCGCAGGCCGACCCGGTGGAGGACCTGCTCGGCCGGCTGGCCGGAATGGAGGCCGACCTGGTCGCACTGGCCGGGGCGGAACGGGCCGGGGCCCGCGCCAGGCTGGAGCAGCTGCTCGACCGGCTGCGGGACGCCGACGGGCCGCAGCCGGAGCACGACGACAGCGACCTGGAGTCCGCGACGGCCGAGGACATCTTCGCCCTGATCGACGACGAACTGGGGAGCTGACGGCGGGCCGGCGGGGCGTTCCGGGTCAGGTCACCAGACCGCGCCGGAACGCCTCGCCGACCGCGCCCGCCCGGTCGCGGACCCCGAGCTTGTCGTAGATCCGCAGCAGGTGCGTCTTGACACTGGCCTCGGTGATGAACAGCTTGCCGGCGACCTCCTTGTTGGAGGAGCCGTGGGCGACCAGCCGCATCACCTCCAGCTCACGGGCGCTCAGCACACCGAGGCTGGGCCGGCGCACCCGGTCCATCAGCCGTTTGGTGATGGCGGGGGAGAGCATCGCGTCGCCCCGGGCCGCGACCCGGGCCGCGCGCAGCAGCTCCTCGGTGGGCGCGTCCTTCAGCAGGTAGCCGGTGGCGCCGGCCTCGATCGCGGGCAGTACGTCGTTGTCGGTGTCGAAGGTGGTCAGCACCAGCACCCGCACCCCGGGCGCGCTCTCGCCGAGCCGGTGGATCGCGGTGACACCGTCCATCACCGGCATGCGCAGGTCCATCAGCACCAGGTCGGGCTTCAGCTCGGCGACCCGGTCGAGCGCCTCGGCGCCGTTGCCGGCCTCGCCGACGACCTCGAACTCCGGGCTGTTGGCGAACGCGCCGCGCAGGCCGTCCCGGACGATCGGGTGGTCGTCGACGATCAGCAGCCGTACGGGGGCGGACTGTTCGCTCATGCGGTGCCGCCCCGGCGAATCGCCGGCACGCTCGCGTTCACCGCGGTGCCCGAGCCCGGGGCGCTCTCCACGGTCAGTGTCCCGAGCACCCGGTCGAGCCGTCGGCGCAGGCCGTCCAGCCCGTAGCCGCTGTCGCCGTCGGCGGGCGGCGGCCCGTCGAGGTCGGTCACGGTGAAGCCGACCCCGTCGTCGTGAACGTCCAGCATGACCGTGTCCTCCAGGTAGGAAATGGTCAGTCTGACCTTACTGGCAGCGGCGTGCTTCGCGATGTTCGCCAGGGTCTCCTGGGCGGCACGGAACAGGGCGACCTCGATCTCCGTCAACAACGGGACGGGATCACCGGTGGTCTCCACCGAGGCCGGCACGCCCGCACGCGCCGACCAGCGCTGGGCCAGCTCCCGGATCGCGTTCGGCAGGTGCGCCTCCTCCAGCTCCGCCGGCCGCAGCGCGGCCACCGAGCGCCGGGCCGCCGTGAGGCTCTCCCGGGCCAGCCCCCGGGCCTGTTCGAGGTGCCACTCGCGCTGCTCGGGCTGCGGCCGGGCCCGGTCGGCGGCCTGGAGCTGGGTGATGATGCCGGCCAGTCCCTGGGCGATGGTGTCGTGGATCTCCCGGGCCATCCGCTGGCGCTCGTCCTGGATGCCCGCCTCCCGGGCCTGGATCAGCAGCTGGGCGTGCAGGCCGTTGTTCTCGGCGATCACCGTCTTCAACTCCGTGACCAGCCGGCGGCGTTCCTCGCTGCGCTCGTTGAAGCGGTGCGACAGGTTGCCGAACAGGCCGATCAGGCAGGTCTGGAGGCAGACCGAGGCGGCCGCGATGGCGATCCGCCGGGAGCTGTCCGGCACCCCGCCGGGGATCAGGTTGATGATCAGCGAGGTGGCGCCGACGCTGACGAAGGCCCACTGCGGCGGGAGCAGGTCGTAGGCCTGGACGAACCCGATCACGGCGAACACGAAGAAGATCGGGTGCTGGGTCATCAGCAGTGCGGCCAGCACCAGCTGGCCCGCCACGTACGTCAGCATCGGGCCGGTGCGCCCCGTCCACTGCGGCGACCGCAGGGTGTACATCGCCAGCGTCCACGCGGCGGTCACCACGACCAGCGGGAAGACCGTGACCCGCGCGGTGGCCGCGCCCTCCTCCGGCTGCACGACGCACAGCACGGTGGCCACGCCCAGCAGCACGACGGGCAGCGGGGTGAGGAAGCGGCGCAGGTCGATCGGTTCGTCGCTCTTCATGGTGCTGCTCCTCGGCCCCGCTGCTTCCCCGGCTCCCGCCCCGCCGCGACCGCCCGTGACCGCGGACCTCCACCCTAGGCCTACTCCCAGCGGAAGAGCCGTGCGGCCGCGACACCGAAGACCACCGTGTAGCCGACGAGGACCAACAGCGCCGTGGCGCCCGGCAGGTGACCCCCGGCCACGTCGCCGAAGGCCTGGACGGAGGCGCCGAGCGGGGTGAAGTCACCGATCCGGTTGACCGCGGCGGGCATCTGGTCGCGGGGCACGTACAGGCCCGCGAAGAACATCAGCGGGAAGAACAGCATGCTGCCCGCGCCGGTGGCGGCCTTGGTGGTCTTGAGTACCGAGGCGACGAACAGCCCGATGGACAGCACGGCGGTGGCCGAGAGCAGGAAGGTCAGCGCGAAGCCGAGCGGGTTGCTCGGCAGCTTGACGTCCCACAGCAGGCGCGCGGTCGTGAGGACCAGGACGGTGGTGGCGATCGCCACGGTGATCTGGACCACCAACTGGGCGATCAGCACCCGGGCCGGGCCCACCGGCGTGGTCGACAGCCGGCGCAGGATGCCCTTCTCCCGGTAGCCCACCAGGTAGGTCGGGGTGATGAACAGACCGGTCATCGCGAACGCCAGCACCACGGTGACGGGCGTGTAGGAGTCGATGACGCGCTGGCCGATCTCGGCCTTGAACTCGCGGGAGGACGGGATGCTGCCGATGATCACCACCAGGGCGACCGGGAAGAGCAGCGTCCAGAAGTACGCGGCCGGGTCTCGCAGGAAGAGCTTGAACTCCACGGCCGTGAGCCGGTTCATCGCCCGCACGGGGGTTCTCCTTCTAGGGGTCGGGGGTCGGCTACGGGCCGGGGATCAGTGGGAGGGGTGGTCGAACCGGCGGCCGGTCAGGGCGAGGAACGCGTCCTCCAGACTGGCCAGCTCCGCGCGCAGGTCGGCCGCGACGATCTGGTTGCGGGCGAGCGCCGAGGTGACGGCGTACACCAGGTTGCCCGTGCCGGTGACCTCCACCTGGGAGCCGTGCCGCTGGACCGAGGTCACCTCGGGCAGCGAGGTCAGGAGGTGGTCGTCGAGCGGGGAGGTCGGGCGGAAGCGCACCTTCTGCTCGGCGCCCACCCCGGCCACCAGGCCGGCGGGGGTGTCCAGCGCGACGATCCGGCCGCCGTCGATCAGGGCCAGCCGGTCGCAGAGCCGCTCGGCCTCCTCCATGAAGTGGGTGACCAGGACGACGGTGATGCCCCGGGCGCGGACCTGCTCGATCAGCTCCCAGGTGTCCCGCCGGGCCGCCGGGTCCAGACCGGTGGTCAGCTCGTCCAGCACGGCCACCTTCGGGTTGCCGACCAGCGCCAGCGCGATGGACAGCCGCTGCTTCTGGCCGCCGGACAGGCTGGCGAACGGACTGTTCATCTTGTCCAGCAGGTTCAGCTCGGCGAGCAGCTCCCGCCAGTCGGCGTGGTCGTCGTAGAAGGAGGCGTACAGCTCCATCGCCTCGGCGACCCGCAGCTTGTCCGGCATCTCGCTCTTCTGCAGCTGCATGCCCAGGATGCGGTGCAGCTTGGCGGCGTCGCGCTGGGGGTCCAGGCCGTGCACCGAGATGCTCCCGCCGCCGGGCTTGCGCAGCCCGGCGATGCACTCGACCGTCGTGGTCTTCCCGGCGCCGTTGGGGCCGAGGATGCCGAAGATCTCCCCCTCCTGCACCTCGAACGAGATGTCGTCGACGACGACCTTCTGGCCGTACTGCATCCGCAGGTTCGAAACGACGATCGCTGGCACGGTCTTGGTCTCCGATCTCCGAGGTCCCACCAGTGTCCGGCCGGCACCGCCGTGCCCGGATCGACCTGGTGATATCCATCCGGTGGAACTTCCCGCGATCGAACGGTTGACACCCGGACCCGCCCCGCGCGTCCCCGGACGTCGCGACCGGCTCCCGGGCCCGGCCCCTAAACACCTGCCCGGGCCCCGGATAGGGGTGTCGGCCCTGTTACGGCCGTGTCTACGCTCGGCCCCATTCGCGGAGGCTGAAGGGGCACGGGACGATGGAGTCGAGTGAGCGGCAACTCCGGGCGCAGATGCGCTTCTTCCACGACCTGGTGCGCAAGCTCGCCGCCCAGGGAGATCCCTACGCGAAGGTGCTGAGCGCGCCGGACAACCCCTACCCCGCGTACGAGGAGATCCGGGCGCGGGGCCGCGTCTACCGCAGCCCGCTGGGCACCTGGGTCACCACTGACCACGAACTCGCCAACCAGGTGCTGCGGGACAAGCGCTTCGGCGTGCGCAAGGCCGACGGCGAGAAGGTGCCGGAGTTCATGAACTTCGACAACTCCATGCTCGGCCTCGACCCGCCGGAGCACACCCGGCTGCGCCGGATGACCATGCCCACCCTCAACCCGCGCGTCGTCGAGCGCTGGCGCGGCCGGGCCGAGGAGTTCTGCCACCGGCTGATCGACGACATCCTGGCCCAGGGCGACCGGTTCGACCTGATGACCGCCTTCGCCCACCACCTGCCGACCGCGGTGATCGGCGACCTGGTCGGCATCCCCGAGGAGGACCGGGAGCACTTCCACCACCTCAGCCGGGAGATCGTCCCGCTGCTGGACGGCGTGGTCACCTACGAGAAGGCGCGCAGCGTGGACGCCGCCATCGCCGGGATGACCGAGCTGTTCACCCGGATCGTCGAGCAGCGCCGGGTCGAGCCGCGCGAGGACATGATCAGCCGGATGCTGCCGCTGGTCGACGAGGGCAGCCTGAGCATGGACGAACTGCTGCCGCTGTGCATGTTCCTGCCGCTGGCCGGCACCGAGACCACCGTCAACCTGATCGGCAACGGCATCCTGGCGCTGCTGCGCCACCCCGAGCAGTGGCGGATGGTGGCCGAGGACCCGGAACTGGCCCAGAACGTGGTCAACGAGACGCTGCGCCACGACCCGCCGGTGCAGACCTACCGGCGGATCGCCCACGAGCCGGTCGAACTGGGCGGCGTCGTGCTGCCCGTCGACAGCGAGCTGGCGATCGTGGCCGCCGGGGCCAACCGGGACCCGCAGGTCTTCCCCGACCCCGCCCGCTTCGACATCACCCGGGTCAGCCGCAACGACACCCTGGCGTTCTCGGCCGGCATCCACTACTGCCTGGGCGCGCCGCTGGCCAGGTTCGAGGCCGAGGTGGCCTACCGGACCCTCATCTCCCGGATGCCCGGGCTGCGGCAGGCCGGGCCGGTGCGCCGGCGGGGCTCCTTCATCATTCGCGGCCTGCGGGAGTTCCCGCTGTCGGCGAGCTGACCCGGCGTCGGCGCACGGCTCCCCGGCGCGGGTCGGCCGCGACCGCACCACGACCGCGTACGGCGCGACCCGCGCACACGGCACTTCCCAGTGGAGGGATCATGGCGGACCCGATCATCCTCGC
This sequence comes from Kitasatospora sp. NPDC054795, assembly GCF_053611565.1. Lineage (NCBI taxonomy): Bacteria > Bacillati > Actinomycetota > Actinomycetes > Kitasatosporales > Streptomycetaceae > Kitasatospora > Kitasatospora sp. NPDC054795. Next base: position 5,699 of record NZ_JBSHAP010000031.1, on the reverse strand, counting down.
CGAAGGACTGCACAAGCACTTCGGCGAGGTCCACGCCCTACGAGGGCTCGACCTCGCCGTCCCGGCCGGGACGGTCCGCGGGGTGCTCGGCCCCAACGGCGCCGGCAAGACCACCGCGGTGAACATCCTCGCGACCCTGATGGACCCGGACGCCGGGCACGCCCGGATCGCCGGGCTGGACGTGGTCCGCGAGGCCGACCGGGTGCGCTCGGTGATCGGCCTGGCCGGGCAGTTCGCCGCGGTGGACGAGAAGCTGACCGGCCGCGGCAACCTGCGGATGTTCGGCCGGCTCTACCACCTGCCCCGTCGGCAGGTGCACCAGCGGGCCGACGAACTCCTGGAGCGCTTCGGCCTGATGGAGGCGGCCGACCGGCAGGTGCGCGGCTACTCCGGCGGCATGCGCCGCCGGCTCGACCTCGTCGCCAGCCTGATCCTGCGCCCCCAGGTGCTCTTCCTGGACGAGCCGACCACCGGCCTCGACCCGCGCAGCCGCGGCGAGATCTGGGACTGCGTGCGGGAGCTCGTCACCGAGGGCACCACCGTGCTGCTCACCACCCAGTACCTGGACGAGGCCGACCAACTGGCCGACGACATCGCGGTGGTGGACTACGGCCGGGTGATCGCCGAGGGCACCCCCGACCAACTCAAGTCGACGATCGGCAACCGCTTCGACGTGGTCGTCGAGGACCCGGCGCTGCTGCCGCAGGCCTCCGCCGTGCTGCACCGGCTGACCGGGGCCGAGCCGACCGGGACCGGCGAGAACAGCCTGAGCGTGCCGTCCGCGGACGGCACCGTGCGGGTCGCCGAACTCGTCCGGGAGCTGGACCGGGCGGGGATCGAGGTCGCCGACGTCAGCCTGCGCCGCCCCACCCTCGACGAGGTGTTCCTGCGCCTGACCGACCGCTCGGCCCCGGCCGACACCGATACCGACGGCGACGCCCCGGCCGACACCGAAACCGACGGCGACGCCCCGGCCGGCGCCCGAGCCGACGACAGAGTCAAGGACCACGCCTGATGACCGTCCAGAGCACCCCCGTTGCCCGCCGGACCCCGGTGACCCGCCTGCGCTGGGCGCTGTCGGACGGCTTCGTCCTCGTCGGGCGCGAGTTCAGCCGGCTGCGCCAGGAGCCCGGCTCACTGATCGCCGCACTGATCTTCCCCGCCGTGATGGTGCTGCTGTTCGGCTACGTCTTCGGCAGCGCCATCCGGATTCCGGGCGGCGGTGACTACCGCGCCTACCTGATGCCCGGGCTGTTCGCCATGGTGACGGCCAGTTCGGTGGTGGCGGTGATCGAGCGGGTCGCCGCCGACGTCTCGCGCGGACTGATGAGCCGGTTCCGCTCGATGCCGATGTCGCGGGTCGCGGTCGCCTTCGGGCACACCGCCTCCGACATGGTCGGCGGCCTGCTCAGCGTGGCCATCATGGCGGTGGCCGGTCTGCTGGTCGGCTGGCGTGCGTCCGACGGGCTGCTGAACGCCCTGGCCGGCTTCGGGCTGCTGGTGCTGATGCGCTACGCGCTCAGCTGGGTCGGCTGCTTCTTCGGCCTGAAGGTCCCCAACGAGCAGATGGCGCAGCAGCTCACGCTGCTCGTGATGCCGGTGACCATGCTGTCGAACGCCTTCGTGCCGACCGACGGGATGCCCGCCTGGCTGCGGTTCATCGCCGAGTGGAACCCGCTCAGCGCCCTGACCGCCGGCTGCCGCGAGCTGTTCGGCAACCCGGGGACGGCGACCGGCTCGCACGCCTGGCCGGTGGACCACCCGGTGGCCGCCACGCTGCTGTGGTCGGTGGGCCTCCTGGTGGTCTTCGTGCCGCTGTCGGTGCGCTCGTTCCAGCGCAAGAACCGCTGACCCGGCGAACCCCGCACCGCCCGGTGGGAATCCCCGGGACCGGGGTCCCCGGCCGGAAGTCCCCGGACCGGCACCCCTAACTGTGGGGCCGCTACCGGGGGCCGGCATCCGCCCTGCTTAGGGGTTGGTGCCGGTCGGTTCGCTCCCTAAGCTCGCGGATGACGCGCCATCGGGTACGCCGGGGAATTCCACCCGGCGGACCGCGGTGGCCCTTGCGAAACGCCAATCCGCCCAGGTCGACGGGTGGGCAAATTCCACCCGTGAATTCCGTTCGGCTATTTCCGGCGCATTACGTGTTGAGGTGTCCCATGCCTGAGGTCCATGCCGATGACGCTGCCATCGCCGTCGTAGGACTCGCCTGCCGACTGCCGGGCGCCGCGACCCCGCGGGCCTTCTGGAAGCTGCTGTGCGACGGCGTGGAAGCGATCGGCGACGTCCCCCTCGACCGGGGCGACCTCGCCGAGCGGGACGTCCCGCGCCGCGGCGGCTTCCTCGACCGGATCGACGGGTTCGACCCGGGCTTCTTCGGCATCTCGCCGCGCGAGGCCACCGCCATGGACCCGCAGCAGCGGCTCATGCTGGAGCTGAGCTGGGAGGCACTGGAGGACGCCCGGATCGTGCCGGACGCCCTGCGCGGCAGCCGGACCGGCGTCTTCGTCGGCGTGATGGCCTCCGACTACGCCACCCTCGCCCAGCGCGGCGGCACCGCGCAGATCGGCCCGCACTCGCTGGTCGGCCTGCAGCGCGGCCTGATCGCCAACCGGGTCTCCTACGCCGTCGGCCTGCGCGGCCCCAGCATGACCGTCGACGCCGGACAGTCCTCCTCCCTGGTCGCGGTGCACGTCGCCGCCGACAGCCTGCGGCGCGGCGAGGCCACCCTCGCCCTGGCCGGCGGCGTGCACCTGATCGCGGCCCCGGAGAGCACCGTCGGCGCGGCCCGCTTCGGCGCGCTCTCCCCGGACGGCCGCTGCTACACCTTCGACGAGCGCGCCAACGGCTACGTCCGCGGCGAGGGCGGCGTGGTCGTCGCCCTCAAGACCGTCGCCCGGGCCGTCGCCGACGGCGACCGGATCTACGCCGTCATCCGCGGCAGCGCCGTCAACAACGACGGCGGCGGCGACAGCCTGACCACCCCCAGCCGCGACGCCCAGGCCGACGTGCTCGGCGCCGCCTACCGGCGCGCCGGGATCGCCCCCGACGCGGTGCGCTACGTCGAACTGCACGGCACCGGCACGGCCGTCGGCGACCCGGTCGAGGCGGCGGCCCTCGGCGCCGTCCTCGGCGCCGGCCGCACCCCCGACGCCGCGCTGCGGGTCGGCTCCGCCAAGACCAACATCGGCCACCTCGAAGGCGCCGCCGGCGCGGCCGGCCTGCTCAAGGCCGTCCTGTCGGTGGCCAACCGGCAGCTCCCGCCGAGCCTCAACTTCGAACGGCCCAACCCGCGCATCCCCCTGGACGACCTCGGCCTGCGGGTGCAGACCGCCCTCGAACCCTGGCCCGAGGGCCCGCGGATCGCGGGTGTCAGCTCCTTCGGCATGGGCGGCACCAACTGCCACGTCGTGCTCACGGAGTGGCCCGGCCGGGCCGACGACCCGCGCGAGCGGACCGCCGACGCCGACGCGCCGGTGCTCTGGCCGCTGTCGGGCCGCACCGAGGACGCGCTGCGCGAGCAGGCCGCCCGGCTGCGCTCCCACCTGGAGGCCACCCCCGCCGCCGACCCGGCCGACATCGGCCACTCGCTGGCCACCACCCGCGCGGCCTTCGGCCACCGGGCCGCCGTGCTCGGCCGCGGCCGGGACGAACTGCTGCGCCGCCTCGGCTCCCTGGCCGCCGGCGAGCCGGTGCGCGGGGTGCTCTCGGGGGAGACGGACGAGGGCCGCACGGCCTTCCTGTTCACCGGGCAGGGCTCGCAGCGGGTCGGGATGGGCCGGGGCCTGTACGAGGCTTTCCCCGCCTTCGCGGCGGCGTTCGACGCGGTCTGCGCGGAGCTGGACGCGAGGCTCGGGCGGTCGGTGCGGGAGGTCGTCCTCGACGGCGTCGAGGATCTGGACCGTACGGTGTGGGCGCAGGCCGGGCTGTTCGCGGTCGAGGTGGCGTCCTTCCGGCTGCTCGAATCCTGGGGCGTGACGCCCGACTTCCTGCTCGGCCACTCGATCGGTGAGATCGCCGCCGCGCACTGCGCCGGCGTGTTCTCGCTGGCCGACGCCTGCACCCTGGTGGCGGCGCGCGGCCGGCTGATGGACGCGCTGCCGAGCGGCGGGGCGATGCTGGCGGTCGAGGCCGCCGAGGCCGAGGTGCGTTCGGAGATCGGCGACCGCCTGGACGTCGCGGCCGTCAACGGGCCGACCTCCGTGGTGGTCTCCGGCCCGGTCGAGGCGGTGGAGGAGTTCGCCGCTCGCTGGAAGGCCGAGGGTCGCCGGATCCGTCGGCTGACGGTCTCGCACGCGTTCCACTCGGCGCTGATGGAGCCGATGCTGGAAGAATTCGCTTCCGTGCTGGCCGGGTTGACCTTCGCCGAGCCGCGCATTCCGATCGTGTCGAACCTGACCGGTGGGATCGCCGAGCCCGGGCTGCTCACCACCCCCGACTACTGGGTGCGCCAGGTCCGTGAGGCGGTCCGCTTCGCCGACGGCGTCGCCCACCTCGACGGGCAGGGCGTCACCCGCTACGTCGAGCTGGGCCCGGACGGCGTGCTGAGCGGGCTGGCACAACAGTCCGTGCCCGAAGGGGTGTTCGCCCCCGTTGCCCGCCGCGACCGGGAGGACGTGGACACCGCGCTGCGCGCGCTGGCCCGGATCTGGGTCGCCGGCGCGGACGTCGACTGGCGGGCCGTGCTGCCGGCCGGCCGACGGCTCGAACTGCCGACGTACGCCTTCCAGCACGAGCGCTACTGGCCGGAGGCGGTCCCGCCGGTCGGCGACCCGGGTACGGTCGGCCTGGAGCCGGTCGGCCACCCGCTGCTCAGCGCCGCAGTTCAACTGGCCGGTGGCAACGGCCTGTTGCTGACCGGACGGCTGTCGGTGGCCACGCACCCGTGGCTGGCCGACCACGTCATCCTGGACCGGGTGGTGGTGCCCGGCGCCGCGCTGGTCGAGATGGTCTGGGCGGCCGGCCGCCGGGCCGGCTCCCCGGCGATCCGGGAGCTGGTCCTGCGCACGCCCCTGGTGCTGCCCGAGCACGCCGGGGTGCAGATCCAGGTGAGCGTGAGCGCCGCCGGCGAGACCGGTGAGCGCACCGTCGAGGTCTACTCGCGGCCCGAGGGCACCGGCGACGCCGTCTGGATCAGCCACGCGGCCGGACTCCTGGCCGACGAGGCCGCCGTTGCCGACGCCGCTCCGGACCTCACCGCCTGGCCGCCGGCCGGTGCCACGGCGCTGTCGCTGGAGGGTTTCTACGAGGCTCTGGCCGAGGTCGGGTACGGCTACGGTCCGGTGTTCCGGGGTCTGGGTGCGGCCTGGCGGGTGGGTGGGACCGTTTACGCGGAGGTCGCGCTGCCCGAGGAGGCGGCGGGTGAGGCGGGCGGTTTCGGTCTGCACCCGGCGCTGCTGGACGCGGCACTGCACGTCAGTGGCCTGGTCGAGGCCGAGGGCGGGGCGACACGACTGCCCTTCGCCTGGACCGGCGTCCAGCTGCACGCCGTCGGGGCATCCGCGCTGCGCGTCGCCGTAAGTCCGGCGGCCGACGGTGTGGCGATCCTGGCCGCCGACGAACTCGGTGCTCCTGTCGCGTCCGTGGGCTCCCTGGTCCTGCGGGAGGTTTCGGCGGAGGCGCTTCGGCCGGTCGGTGAGGGTGGGCCGGAGGCGTTGTTCGCGGTGGACTGGGTGCCGGTTCCGGTTCCGGTTCCGGTT